>NZ_JAPFQV010000076.1:0-30079 GCF_033804685.1 Micromonospora sp. RTP1Z1 | reverse complement strand
GACCACGCCCACCACTGGAGCACCTGGCGCCGCCGCCACCAAGCCCGCTCACGCTGGTTCCACCAACGCACCCGACTCAGCCGCGCATACGCCCTGGTCAACTAGCCATTGGCGGCTGCCGTACTAGAGGGCGGGTGATGGTGGCTCGGGCGGGCCTCCATGGGCGCGAACGGCGTCCGCGACGGCGATCCCGGCCAGTACGAGGGTGCCCACGACGGCGACCACCAGTGGGGGTACGAGCACCATCGCGGGTGCCGCGACGGCCAGCACGAGCAGCCCGACCAGCCGGGACGGCGACACCCGGCTGAATACCTCGTATTCGAATCGGGCCCGCCCGGCCAGGAACAACGCGGGTCCGCCGAAAACGACGCTGACCAGCCCGGGCGTGGTGTCCTCGGTGGGATGGGCGATGACGAATGCGAAACCGGCGGCGGCGACGACCACGCCGGCCACCATGAGCAGGTGGGTGTACGGTGCGGACCTCACGAATCGACCCGGGTCGTGGGAGGCTTCGATGGCTGCTTGTAGCAACGCCCCGGCGCGGTGGACGTAGATCTGCCACAGCAGCACGGTCGTGGCGAACGCGACCAGGAGCGCCCCGGTCCGGTCGGCCGTGAACCTGTTATCGGCGTAGGTCAGAGTGGTGACGAGGATGAGATCGCCGAGGGCGAGGGTGAAGAACTGCTGGTAGCGCTCGGCCAGGTGGTCGGCTGCCACCTCGTACTGTGACGTGGGCACCCGACCGAGTCGGGGCGTGGGGTAACGACGCCAGGCTGTTCCGTAATCGATGGCGAGCGCTGCCGACCACAGTAGGCCGCGCGCCGCGCCTTCCACCAGGCCGCCAGTGAGCCACGGTACGGCGGAGACAACAAACCAGAAGATGAACCGCCCGGCGTGTAGTTGCGCCTGGCGGCCGTGGAGCGCGGACGCCAGGAAGATGCCGCGGCCAACGTGAATCGCCACGTACGCGCTCACGAACACCATGGCGTGGTCGGAGAAGGCTGCGGGCAGTGCAGCAGCCATCAGGATGGTGCCGAGCATGACCCAGAGCGTCATGAGAAAGATGGGCGGCCGCTGTGGATGGTAGAGGTCGGTTGCCAGTGCGGTGACGGACCAGACCCACCAGATCGCCATCAGCAGCACCAGGGTTTGAAAAATGCCGCCCCAGTCGAGATTCCTGGCCAGCGTCTGTGAAGTCAGAGCGAGTGCGGCGACGAATACCAGATCAAGAAGCAACTCCAGCAGGGTCGCTCGCTGCGGACCCTCGCCCTTGCGCGCCAGCCCCACCGCTCGGTTGGTCGTCACCGGCTGGTCGACCGCAGGCTAGCGGGAATCGGTGGCACCCTTCGGTGGCGAAATTTCGCCAGCCGGATGAACTCAGACGCGGCCACACCTAACAATAACGGCGCTTCTCGGCCTAATAGGATGAAATACGCGCGCCGCCGCTGCGGAAGCTGGACAACGGAGCGCTCCGTGGTTTGACCGGTGGCCTAGGGTGAGGGACGCGTAGCTGCCCTGGTCCCTGGCGGTGCCCCAACCGTAGGCACACCACCAGGAGCATCGGATGGCTGTCCCACGCCTCTACGTCGTGCCGGGTACTGAGTCCGTCAATGATCTCGTCAAGCGGATCGCCGACCGCGACCAGGCCGCTTTCCGCCGTTTCTACCGTCGTCTTGTCCGCGCCGTCTTCGCTCAGGTGTGTGAGAGCCTCGACAGCCCGGCGCTCGCCGTGGCGGTGACCCGGGCGGTGTTCGTCGAGGTGTGGCGGCTCGCGCCGATGCCCGCCTCCCGCCAGCTCGACGGCACCGCCTGGGTGACCGCCATCGCCGCTCGCCGGGCCGCAGACCGGCTCCGCGAGATCAACGGCCCTGCGCCGGCCCTCGGCACCGCCTATGACGATCTCCTCGGTCGTGAACTCGCCGTCGCGCTGGGAACCGAACCGCCGGCACACGCTAGAACTTCCTTCCACACACCGACCGACTGATTGACTGCCTGCCGCTTGCCGCCAACTGGCTCGCGGCTCGCGGCTCGCTGCCAGCCGTCGTCGCCGCACATCCCATCCCGGGGTTGGCGAGCACCCGGGTTGTAGCCGATCCCACCGGTGCCGGCCCGGTGACCGGGGGGCGGTCACCGGGCGGGTGCCACGTCCGGTCAGCCCACCGGAATCGGCGTGGCCTCGGGATCGGGCTCGCTGGTCACGCGTCGCACGTCCGGCATCGTCACGGTCTTCGGGGGCCCGCGGCCGGGCCGCGACGACCGGCGCCGGCGTGCTCACGGCGGGCGTGACGCGGTCCAGGAAGCGCAGGAGTTCGACGGGGAACGGCATGACGAGGGTGCTGTTCTTCTCGGCGGCGACCTCCACGACTGTCTGCAGCAGTCGCAGTTGCAGGGCGGCGGGGTCGGCGGCCATTGTGGCGGCGGCCTGGGCGAGTTTGGTGGCAGCCTGGTATTCGCCGTCCGCGGCGATGACCCGGGCGCGGCGTTCGCGTTCGGTCTCCGCCTGGCGGGACATGGACCGCTTGTCCCGGTCGGAGAGCAACTCGTCGAGCTCGGCGCGGCCGATCACCGCGCGCAGCGAGGTCTGGGCAACCTGGGATACGGCTCAAAAGAACGCTCTGCACGTTCACCAGAGCCTTGACGGGGTCGACGACGCGGAAGTAGACGACCGCGTCGACGCGTACGGAGACGTTGTCGCGGGTGATGCCGTCCTGGGTGGGAACGCTGAGGGTGGTGATCTGCAGGTTGACCTTCACCAGCCGGTCGACGCCGGGGACGATGAGGTCAGCCCCGGGCTGCGGCTGCCCTCCTGCACCCGGCCGAAGCGGAAGACCACCCCGCGTTCGGACTGCTGGACGACGCGCACCGCCCGGGCGGCGGTGATGAGGCCGATGATGCCGATCGCCACGATCGCGATCACGATGGTTGTCTCCAGAGCGTTCATGCGGGCTCAGTGCGGGGACGGGTGGTGGATTCGGTGTGGCCTCGGTGGATTCCAGCCGACGCGGGGCTGCCGCCCTCGTTGTCCCACACCGCGTACGCGTCGGAGCTGGTCGTCGTTGTCGCGTCCTGCGGGGTCGGTCCGGCGGTGGGGATGTCGGGTGCGTGCCTGAGGTTGGTCGGATCGGCGGCGGTGGCCATGGCCCGCTCGGCTGCCTCGGGTGTCGTGCCGGGTGGCACGACGAGCAGGTCGACCTGGTCGTCGCGGCCGGTGGTGGCGACCAGCAGGGCGGGGTCGAGGGTGTCGAACCAGCCGATCCGGACCACGTCCGGCCCGACGGCCAACCGGCGGATCCGGCTGTCCCAGGTGTGGATGTTGAGCATGATGTGCCGGATCCGGCCATGGCGTTCGGTCAGGGCGAGGACGAGGCCGGGGAGTTCGGCCACCGGGTCCCAGGAACGCGGCCACCATCCGCCGTCCAGGACCGCCCGGCCCCTGGTGGGAGCGAGGGACAGTCGGGGCCGGGAGGGCGGCGACGGGGGGATCACGGCGGTGGGCATGGCTCACCTGTCCTGGCGGTATGTACGCGGCGGCGTAACGCGGGCGGTGCTGGTCACCGTCGGGGAGAGCGGACCGGGCCTGGGTCGGGCGTCGGGGTTTCCGGCGGGACCGCGTTGCAGCATCCGGAGCTGCACGATGCGGGCCGTGCCGGGGAGGGCGACGAGCAGGATCCCGAAGACCGCGGCTAGCAGCAGGGCAACGCCCATGGGCAGGTGTCCGTGCGCGCCGAGGAACGACACCTCGGCACGCTGGCCGTTCTGCAGCACGAAGATCAGGAGCAGCAGGAGCACGAACGCGAACACCACGGCGGCGACCCACAGGCCGCCCATCCGGGACCGTGCCGCCGCCGGTCGGTCCGGCGTGGGCCAGGAAGCGGCGTCGGTGCCGTCGCGGCCGTTAATCGGGGGAACCGGGTCAGGATGGTTGCGGGGTGCGGTCATCACAAACCGCCGCCTTCCAAACAGCAGCTGACATGCCTGAATGCCGTGAGGAGCCAGCGCAGGCATGGGCGATGGCGGGCGTGTGACGCGGTGTCCCAGTCCGGAACGCCGGTGCGACGGGACGGGTCGGGCCCAGGGGGCGCACGAGGAGGCCGGCGACGTGACCGGTTGATGTCGTGCGTCGGGCGGCCAACACGGCAACCTCGATCGGTGGGGTGCGTCCGCCAGCGGCGAACTGTCGGCCACCGGGGTCCCGAGCGACAGCTACCATCGTACGCTTCTGCGTGCCTGCCGCTGATCGTGTCGGCTACCGCCTTCGCGGCCCAGGTCGCCGGGTGCCCGCCACGCAGGGGCGCCGCTCAGGAGTACGGTGAGAGCGTCGCCCGGGACCCCGGTCATCCGCACGGCATATGTCCGCTTCGGACGACCCGGGTCGGAGCCAGTCTTGGACGAGCGAATCAGCGGGACCCGTCCCCGCTTGCGAGTCGCTTCTCGCACCCGCGTGCCTGTGCTCCGACTGACCGCGTCCGATTGTGGTCGCGGGGCCGATCCCGGTACGGCGAACCGATGAACTCCGATCGCAGAATCCGGCTGTGGGCCCTGGTCGTGGACGTGGCCCGGGGCGGGATGGTCGCGGTCGAGCACGTCTGCGCCGCGTCGGTGGCGGTCGCCGGCGTCGACTCTGCCGCTGTCGCGGTGACGCTGCGCACCACCCCACGGGAGGTGCTGTGTGCCAGTGACCGGATCGCGTCGGAGCTGGAGGAGCTGGCCCTGACCCTCGGTGAGGGTCCGTGCGTGGACGCGATCACCGGCGGCCCGGAACTGGTCGCCGATCTGGCGGCGCCGGAGTGCCTGGCCCGCTGGCCGGCGTTCGCCCCGGCGGCGGCGCTCGCCGGGGACCGTGCGGTGTTCGCGCTGCCGCTCCAGGTCGGCGGGATCCGTCTCGGTGTACTGGACCTCTACCGTGCGCGGTCTGGCGGCCTCGACGGCGAGCAGCTGGCCGACGCCCTAGTGTTGGCTGACACGGCGTGCGCGGTGCTGCTCGATGGCGCGCGGCCGGACCGGGACGAGCGTTGGCCCGAGCAGGCCGGTCTGCAGCATCCCGAGGTGCACCAGGCCACGGGGATGCTCACGGTCCAGTTGGGGGTGACCGCGGCGGTGGCGCTGATCCGGTTACGCGCCTTCGCCTACTCCCACGGCCGGCGCCTGCGGGATGTGGCAGGTGACGTGGTAGCCCGCCGCCTGCGTTTCGACTCCACCGACGACGCACGGGATGGCGAGGCCGGGTGAGAGCCGGACCCCGGCCGGCGGGACGCGGCGGCGCGGACCACGGCCCCGTACCGCCGGAGAACCGGCGGGACTATGGTATGACCAGGGTGAGTGACATGGCCGAGAGTCAGCTAGCCGACGTGTTCGTGGAAATGGCCGACACGCTCGTCGACGATTTCGACGTGCTCGAGTTCCTGCACGTGCTGACCGAACGGTGTGTCGAGCTGCTGGGCATCTCGGCGGCCGGGTTGCTGCTGACCGACCAGCAGGACACCCTGCAGGTGGTGGCCGCCTCCTCCGAACGCACGAGGCTGCTGGAGCTGTTCCAGCTGCAGACCGACCAGGGTCCGTGTGTGGACTGCTTCCGTACCGGCCAGCCCGTGTCGGTGGTCGACCTGGCCGCCGCCGGCCGATGGCCGCGGTTCACCGCCGCCGCAGCCGAAGTCGGGTTCGCCGCGGTACACGCCCTACCCATGCGCCTGCGCTCCGAGGTGATCGGCGCGCTGAACCTCTTCGACACCCACCCGGGCGCACTCGACGAAGGCAAGCTCCGCATCGGTCAGGCCCTGGCCGACGTGGCCACCATCGGCCTGCTCCAGCAACGCGCCGTCCACCGCCGCGAGATCCTCACCGAACAGCTGCAGACCGCACTCAACAGCCGAGTCCTGATCGAGCAGGCTAAGGGTGTGCTCGCCGAGCGCCTCCACGTGGACGTGGGTGAGGCCTTCGCGCTGCTGCGCGACGGTGCCCGCAGCCACAACCGGCGGCTGTCCGAACTGTCCCAGGCGATCGTCGACGGTTCCGAGCAGCTCGCGCCGGGAGCGGTAGTCAAGCAACCCGGCTGACCGCCGGCTCAGGCCGATGCCGTTGGAGCGCCTCCTTCCGGTGGTCGGTCGACTTGCCGCCCTGACCGGCGACATCCCGATCACGCGAGGCTCCGGGCCCGGATCATCGAGGCTGACCTGCCGATGGCCAGCCGACTGGCCCGCCGATACACCGGACGCGGAGAGCCCTACGACGACCTGGCGCAGGTCGCGGCTCTCGCCCTGGTCAAGGCCGTTGATGGTTTCGACGTCAGCCGAGGCGTACCGTTCTCCGGCTACGCGGTCCCGACCATCCTCGGCGCCCTCCGCCGGCACTTCCGCGACACGACATGGGCGATGCGGGTACCGCGCCGAGCCCAGGAGCTGAACAGCAGAGTGCGAGCCGCCACGGGCGAACTCACACAGCGACAGGGCCACCACCCGACCACCGCGGAACTCGCCGACCACCTGGAAGTGAGCGTCGACGAAATCCTGGCCGCCCTTACCGCATCGCAGGCCTACCGCCTGGCATCCCTCAACGCGCCCCACTGCGGTGCCGACGACATCGAGACCATCGAACTCATCGGCGCCTTCGATCCCGGCTACGCGGGCGTGGACGATCACCTGACACTACCGCCGTTACTCGCCGCCCTTTCCCTGCGTGAGCGTCGGATTCTCACCATGCGGTTCTACCGCCACATGACCCAGGCGCGGATCGCCACCGAAGTCGGAATATCGCAGATGCACGTGTCCCGGCTGCTGAAGCGTTCCCTGGCCCAGCTTAGGGTCGGAATGCCCAGCTGACGGGCCGCCGTCCCGGTCGCATCCGGTCGGCCGGAGGAGAGCGTCAAAGATCACGAGAGGACCTCGATGCCAGTTGATCCGTCCGTCACGACCGAGTCTTCCGTCATTCTGCTCGTGACCGTCCTGCTCCTGCCGTTGCTGCTTACAACGCTGTTAGGTGGCCGCTGACCAGGTACCAACCGGCTACCGCAGCGACCCGGTCGGGAAGCGGGTGGCCAGCCTGTTCCACCTGCGGGGGGTGGTCCTCTCGCCCTGAACTTCTTCCTGGCGCTCGCCGCCTGGTGGCTGCTGGCCCAGCTGCTCGCGCGGCCGCGCGAAATGCGCCGCGAACGGATCCGGCGCGTCATACGCCGCCGCGCCGGCCGCATCCGGGAACTGCTCTTGGTCCTCGCTCTGCTCCTACCTCTGTTGAACTCACCTCCCTCCTGGGCGAACTGACCTACCACAACGGTCCCGCATCGGTCGAATGCCGGCGGACCCCCCACCGCGGCGGAACACTCTCGGGGTGCCTGCGTTCGCCCCGCCGAACCAGCCGTTACAACTACTGACCCATGTCGTTTATCAGTGTTTCGAACACTTGCATGGCAGCGAGATCGCCGTGTTCATCACCGACCAGGCCGATAGCCGGTCGGAGACTGAGGTCCGAAGGGCGGAGCAGCCGCATGGAGTTCGACGTCACCATCGAGGTCCCCAAGGGAACACGCAACAAGTACGAGATGGATCGCCAGACCGGTCGGATCCGGTTGGACCGCACCCTGTTCACCGCTACTCAGTACCCGGCCGACTACGGTTTCATCGAAGACACCCTCGGTGAAGACACCGACCCCCTCGACGCGCTGGTACTGGTACAGGAACCGACCTTTCCCGGCTGCCTCATCCGATGCCGGGCCGTCGGCATGTTCCGGATGCGGGACGAGAAGGGGCCTGACCCGAAGGTGCTGTGCGTGCCCTCGGCTGACCCCCGCCTCGCGTACCTCGGTGACATCACGGATCTGGAACACTTCCACAAGCTCGAGATCCAACACTTCTTCGCGGTGTACAAGGACCTGGAGCCGGGCAAAAGCGTCGACGTCGAACGCGGGATCTGGGCCGGCCGGACGGAAGCCGAAGCGGAGATCAGACGCTCACAGGAACGCGCCCGCCGGCCGACCTCTGGCAGATGACCACGCTAGGCCGAGCCCCCGGAGCCCTCGTCCGCATACTCGCCGTCCGGCCGGGCGTTTGGTCGCGTCGTTCAGATCTGCCGTACGGGTGGCGGAGTAGGCTGAGGGAAGCGTTTGCTCCAGACCCCGGCGGCGTGCTGAGCGTCGATTACCGGGAGGATTCGTGAGCAGCATCGATTCGACCATCGCGCAGGTGCGGCCAGGGTCGCAGCGCCGTCGCGGCAGCGATTATGCCGAGCTTTTGACCCGGGTGCGGCAGGCAGGCCTGCTCGACCTGCGCCCGACCTACTACGTGATCAAGATCGCAATCAACGCCGCGTTGGTTGTCGCCGGCTGGACGGTCTTCGTGCTGCTGGGGGACTCGTGGTGGCAACTGGTCACCGCGGCGTTCCTGGCCGTGGTCTTCACCCAGACCGGGTTCCTCGGCCACGACGCCGGCCACCGGCAGATCTTCCGATCCCGACGCGCCAACCAACTGGTCGGGCTGTCGCACGGCAACCTGGCGATCGGGCTGGCCTTCGGCTGGTGGGTCGACAAACACCACCGCCACCACGCCCACCCCAACCAGGAGGGCCTCGACCCCGATATCTCGGGCGAAGCCATCGTGTTCACAGTCACACAGGCCCGTGCGCGGCGCGGTGCTGGACGGCTGCTCGCCCGCTACCAGGGCCTCCTGTTCTTTCCGATGCTGCTGCTCGAGGCCCTCTCCCTCCACGTGGCCAGCGTCCGGGCGTTGTCGCGGTCCACGTATCGTGAGCGTGGCCGGGAGGCGCTGTTGCTCGGGCTGCACGCCGCCGCGTACCTCACCGCGGTCGTCGCGGTGTTGTCCCCGCTGCGGGCGTTGGTCTTCGTCGTCGTTCAGCAGGGCCTTTTCGGGGCGTACCTGGGATGTGCCTTCGCCCCCAACCACAAGGGCATGCCGATCCTCACGGAAGACGACGACACGGACTTTCTTCGCCGCCAGGTCCTCACCTCCCGCAACGTCCGTGGCAACTGGCTGATCGACTTCCTGCTCGGCGGCCTGAACCACCAGATCGAACACCACCTGTTCCCCAGCATGCCCCGCGCTTCACTACGCCACGCCCGGCCCATCGTCCGCACCTACTGCCTCGAGCACGGCCTGCCCTACGTCGAGACCACCCTCCTCGACTCCTACCGGCAAGCGCTGCACCACCTGCACAGCGTGGGTCGCAGCGGGCAACCGGTTCGAGAACCCGAACCAGCCGACGTACCCGACGCCGGCCTCGTCGCAGCCAACGGCCGCCATGCCCGCCAACGGAAACGGTGACAACCATGTCCGGCTGGTGAGGGTCACATCAGTCTCCGGGTGGACGCGCAGGTACGGACCGGGCCCGGGCCGGTGGCGCCGGCCGCGGATAGGTTCGACCGCCCCCGTCTCATCCTGTCGCCGGGGCGCCGCAACTTGCGCCCGGCGAGTACGTTGACGGCCAGCAATTCCGTTGACGTCTCGCCCACGGCGAGTGCTGAAAGGGTGGTGCCGGTGACGGCGACGCTCGTCCCCCCGCCGGTGACCGGTGTACGGCGTGCCGGGCCGGCCGGTCTGCGGGGCTGGATCGTCGGTGGCCTCCGGGACACGCCACGCCGGCTGGCCGCCGTGCTGGCCGGCCTGGTCGCCCTGGGGTTCGTCGTTGGGGTGGTGGGGTTCACCGGGGTGCGGCAGCGGTCAGACCTGATCGACGGCGTGACGTCTCGCAGCGGCGCGCTGGTGGTGGCCGCTCAGAATCTCTACCGGGCCCTGTCCGACGCGGACGCCACAGCGGCGAGCGCCTTCCTGTCCGGCGGTGTGGAGCCGGCGGCGCAACGTGACCGCTACAAGCAGGGCGTGACCGATGCCGCGGCGGCGTTGACCGTGATCGCGGCCGGGCGGTCCGGAGACGGGGCCAGGGACGGCGCCGTGGAAGTGATCGCCGCCGAACTCCCGGTGTACACCGGGCTGATCGAGACGGCGCGCGCCTACAACCGGCAGGGGCTGCCGGTCGGCGCGGCGTATCTGCGGGAGGCGTCGGGGCTGATGCGGCAGCGGATGCTGCCGGCCGCCCAGCAGCTCTACCAGTCAGTCGCCGCGGAGCTGGACCGGACGCGCGGCGGCGGCGCCGGGTTCCCCTGGATCGCCGTGCTGCTCGGGCTGGTGGCCATCGCCGGTCTGGTGCGGACGCAGATCTGGCTCACCCGGCGGACCAATCGGCTGTTCAACATCGGTCTGGTGGGGGCGACCGCGGCCGCGGTGGTGCTGGTCGGCTGGCTCGGCGTGTCCGCGGTCGTCATCGGCACCCGGCTGGACGCCAGCGACCGGGACGGCTCGGCGCAGGTGGACCGGCTGGTCCAGGCCCGGGTCGCGGCGTTACAGGCCCGTGCCGACGAATCGCTGACCCTGGTCGCCCGCGGCGCCGGCGGTGACTTCGACAAGGACTACACCGCGGTGATGGGCCGGCTGATCGGCCCGGACGGCCGCGGCGGACTGCTGCGGGACGCGGCCGACCGGGCCGCCGACGAACCGACGCGGGCAGCAGCCGACAGCGCTGCCGGGCGGGCCCGGGACTGGCTCGCCGCACACCAAAAGCTGCGGCAGCTCGACGACAGCGGCCAGTACACCGAGGCGGTGACCGCCGCGGTCGGCAGCGACCCCGCCGCGACGACGAGCATCTTCAACGAACTGGACGGCACACTCGCCGGTGCCATCACCCGTAACAGCGACCGGTTTGAGGCCGACGCCCGGTCCGCCGGTCGAGGTCTGTCCGGCGTGGACGTCGGCGTCGTGGTCCTGGCCGGGTTGATGCTGATCGGTGCCGCGGCGGGCATCCAGCGACGAATCGCGGAGTATCGATGAACGCCTCTCGACTGATCTCGGCGGCCGTGGCGCTGACGGTGACCCTCGGCCTGGCCGGCTGCGGCGGTGGCGGCGGGACCCTGCCGGCCGGCACGTCCGCCGTCGCGCCGGTCCGCCCCGTCGGGGTGCAGGACCCGGCGGATATCCCGGACGGGGCCAACGCCGGGCCTGCCTCCTGCGATCCGCGGGCCAGTCTCCGTCCGGCGGTCACCCAGCCCCGACCCGGCCAGATGCCGGCCGGCTCGACCATGGCTCAGATTTTGCACCGGGGCCGGCTGATCGTCGGTGTCGACCAGAACAGCTACCGGTTCGGGTTCCGCGCCCCGCTCACCGGAGAGCTCACCGGCTTCGACGTGGACGTCGCCCGCGAGGTGGCCCGGGCCATCTTCGGCGATCCATCCAAGATCCAGTTCAGGGCCACGAACTCGGCGGCCCGGATCCCGTCCCTGCAGGACGGGACGGTCGACATCGTCGTACAGACCATGACGATGAACTGCGAACGGTGGCAGCAGGTCAACTTCTCCACCGAATACTTCACCGCCGGCCAGCGGATCCTGGTGCGCCGCGGGTCGCCCGTGCGCGGCATCGCCGACCTGGGTGGCCAGAAGGTCTGCTCGGCGATCGGCAGCACGTCGATCCGCAACGTCGCTGCCGCACCGGCCAAGCCGCTGCCGGTCGGGGTGCCGGACTGGACCGATTGCCTGGTGATGCTCCAGCAGAACCAGGTCGCCGCCGTCTCCACCGACGACAGCATTCTGGCCGGGCTCGCCGCGCAGGACCCCAACGCGGTCGTGGTCGGGCCACGGTTCAGCGACGAGCCGTACGGGATCGGCATCAACCGTGACGCCACGGACCTGGTCCGGTTCGTCAACGGGGTGCTGGCCCAGTTGCGGGCGGACGGCACCTGGACCCGGCTCTACACCCGGTGGCTGACCGCGCTCGGCCCGGCCCCACAGCCGCCGACCGCCCGATACCGGGACTGACCGGCGTGACCGCACCGGCTCCGCTGAGCCGTGACGAGGTCGACGTGGCCATCGTCGCGCTGGGGGCGGCCCACGACCGGATCTCCGCCGCCATGTACGCCCTGGACAACCACCCCGGCCTTGCGGCGGTCCGGGTGCCCGGCCTGACCGGACGGACCGGGCGGTACGCCGCCGACCTGACCGCCCACATCGACGCGCTCTGGTCCCGGTTCAATGCCCTCGGCGCGGTCCTGGACCAGGTCCGGACCCTGCGGGCGCAACGGTCCCGACCCGGTAACGAGGAGCTGGCGGAACTCACATGGTTGCTGCGTGCCCCGGTGGTCCCGGTCGGCGCGAACGGAATGGTTCTCGACGATGCGACGCCGGGTGCTGTCCGGCTGCCGCTGATGGAGCTCGCCCGCCAGCTGGAAGCCGGCAGCGCCGACGCCACCGACCGGTTGTCCGTCCTGGACGAGGTCGGGTCGGCGCTGGTTGTCCGGTGCGGGCAGCTAAATGAGGCGCTGGCCCGGCTGCGGACGGCCGTCGACGCGCTCGGGCCGGACGGGGCGCCCGCCGCCGCCCTCGACCGGCTTGACGAGCGGCTCGCCGACGCCTACCGGGAGGCGTCCGGTGATCCGCTGGCGGTGGCGCCGGGCGGCCCCGGCGCCGGCGCGCTGGACACCCGGCTGCGCGAGCTGGCCGCCGAGACCGCGACGGTGGCCGGCGAGATCGACGCGCTGGTCGGTCTGCGGGACGGCTATCCGCGACGGGCGGAACGGCTGCGCACCGCGGTCGTCGAGGTCGAGGCCGGCGAGGAGGCGGCCGCCCGGGCCTGCGCCGCCGCCGGGGAAAAGATCGCCAACACCGGCCTGCCCGCCGTACCGGATGCCGCCCCCGCGCTACGGGCCCAGTTGGCGCAGCTCGACCAGATTTACCGGGAGCGACGGTGGAGCCGGCTGGCCGACGAGCTGGCGGCGGCAGAGCGGGCCGCCGTCGCGGCGGTCGAGCGGGCCGCCGGGCTGCGGGATGCCGCCGACGGGCTGCTGGGGCGTCGCGCCGAGCTCCGCGGCCGCCTCGGCGCCTACCGGGCCAAGGCGGCCCGGCTCGGCTTCGCCGAGCACACCGAGCTGTCCCGTCGGCACCGCGCCGCCGAGGACCTTCTCTACTCCAGCCCGTGCGATCTGCCCGCGGCGACCCGGGCCCTGTCCGCGTATCAGCGGTATCTCAACGACCTCAGCGAGCGGGGGACGACATGAGCCAGCGGTGCCTACGACCCGACTGCACCGGCACCTACGGGCCGGAGGGCTACTGCGACGAGTGCGGGCGCAAGGCCCCGGCCGGGGTCCTGCCGGCGCAGCCGCCCCCCGGCACCGGACCGGCACGGCCCGGGTCGGGCGTAGGACCGGCGACGCTCGCCTCCGTCGCCTCGACCCCGGTCAGCGCGCGCGGCGGTTCGGTGCGCACCGGCTCGCGGGGCTCCGGCCGCAGCCGTGGGGCCACCCGCGGTGGCCTCGGTGCCGGCCTGATCGAGCTGCCCCGGGTCCCGCTGCGCGACCCGGCCAGCGCGGTGATGGCCGAACCGACGGTGGCCGAGTCCCGCCGGTACTGCATCGCATGCGACAAGCCGGTCGGCCGGGGGCGGGACGGCACCCCGGGCCGCGCCGAAGGCTTCTGCCCCAACTGCGGCACCCCGTTCTCCTTCCTGCCCCGGCTCGGCCGCGGCGACGTGGTCGACGACCGGTACGAGGTGCTCGGCGCGCTCGCCTACGGCGGGCTGGGCTGGATCTACCTGGCCCGGGACAGGAACGTCAGCGACACCGTCAGCGACCGCTGGGTGGTCCTCAAGGGACTGATCAACACCAGTGACCCGGACGCGATGGCCGCCGCCGTGACCGAGCGGCGCTATCTGGTGGAGATCGACCATCCGAGCATCGTCAAGATCCACGATTTCGTGCAGCATCCGGACCCGAAGACCGGGGTGCCGGTCGGCTACATCGTGATGGAGTACGTCGGCGGCCAGTCGCTGCGGGACATGCTGGTCAGCCGGCGGGCCGCCACTGGCGAAAGGGCGCTGCCGCTGCCCGAGGTGATCGCCTACGGCGTCGAGATCCTGCCCGCGTTGGGCTACCTGCATGACCGCAACCTGCTGTTCTGCGACTTCAAGCCGGACAACGTCATCCACGCCGAGGAGCAGCTCAAACTGATCGACCTCGGTGCGGTCCGGCAGGTCGACGACGACGTGAGCGCCGTGTACGGCACACCCGGCTACCAGGCTCCAGAGGTCGCCGAGGTGGGGCCGTCGGTGACGGCGGACCTCTACACCGTGGGCCGGACCCTTGCGGTGCTGAGCTTCGACTTCCGCGGCTTCGCCAGCACCTACGCCGACCGGCTGCCGGACCGCTCCGAGGTCCCCCTGCTCGGCCGCGAGGAGTCGTACGACCGGCTGCTGCGCCGGGCCACCCACCTCGATCCGGACCGGCGCTTCCAGTCGGCGGCCGAGATGACCGAACAGCTCCTCGGGGTGCTGCGGGAGGTGCTGTCGGCCGCCGACGGCGTGCCCCGGCCGGCGGTGTCCCGGCAGTTCACCCCGGAACGGCGGGCGTTCGGCACCGGCGCCGGAGAGGTCGGCCTGACCGCCATCGCCCGGCGGCTCGACCCGGCGGCGGTCGCCGCCGCGCTGCCGCTGCCGCAGGTGGACATCCTCGACCCGGGCGCCGGCTTCCTGACCACCCTGGCGGCAACCCAGCCCGGTGAGCTGATCGCGCAGTTGCGCAACGCCCCGGTGCGCAGCGTCGAGGTGGCGCTGCGCCTGGTGCGGGCCCGGATCGACGGCGGCGACCTGGCCGGCGCCGCCGCGGAGCTGAACCGGCTCTATGCCGACGACCCGTTCGACTGGCGGATCGACTGGCACCGTGGCCTCGCCGCCCTGGCCGCGAACCGTCCCGGGGACGCGCGGGTGGCGTTCGACGCCGTCTACGGCCAACTGCCCGGCGAGCCGGCCGCCCGGCTGGCGCTGGCCGCCGCGGTGGAGTGCACGGGGGATCCAGACCTCGCCGAGCGGCTGTACGACCGGGTCTGGTGGACCGACCACGGCTTCATCAGCGCCGCCTTCGGGCTGGCCCGGCTCCAGCTCGCCAAGGGCGGCAGGGTCGCCGCGCTGCGCGTCCTCGACCAGGTGCCGGAGAGCTCCAGCCATCACATCGCCGCTCAGGTGGCCGCGGTGCGGGCCAACCTGCCGGCGGACGGTTTTCCCGCCAGCGCCGGCGAACTGCTGGCCGCCTCCGGCCGGCTGCAGCGGCTCGGGTTGGACGTCGAGCGGCAGGCCCGGTTGACGGTGGAGATGCTGGAGGCGGCGCTGGCCTGGGTCACCTCCGGGCACGCCCTGCCGTCCGACGCCCGGGTGCTCGGGCATGAGCCGCACGAGAAGGGGCTGCGGCTGGGCCTCGAACGCGCCTACCGCACCCTGGCGCAGTTGGCCGCCGACCCGCCCACCCGCATCGCGCTGGTCGACCGGGCCAACGCCGTTCGGCCGAGGACGCTGACATGACGGCCCCGTCCTGCCCCGAGCACGGCCCGGCCGGCGATTCCGGGGACCGCTTCTGTGAGGCGTGCGGGCGCAATCTGCAGACCGGCGAGGAGGCGACGGCCACCGCGGCCCCGCTGCCGGGGCCGAGATCGGGCACACCGCCGGTCGTACCGTGGTTGTCCTCCCGGGCAACCAAGGGCGACTGCGGCGGCTGTGGCGCCCGGGTGCCGGGCGGCGGATACTGCGACTCGTGCGGCCGCCGGCGCTCGGTCGGCCAGGACCACGCCGAGCTCGACCTCGGCGGCCTTGCGGCGGTGACGGACCGCGCCCGCCGGCCGCGCAACGAGGACGCGGTGGCGATCGGGCGACTCGCCGGCGCCACGGTCGCGGTGGTCTGCGACGGCGTCTCCACCTCGACCCGCGCCGACACCGCCGCCACCGCCGCAGTGGAGTCGGCCATCGACGAGCTGCTGGACGCCCTGCGGGGCGGCGCGGATCCGGCGGAGGCCAGCCGGCGGGGCGCCCGAGCGGGGGCCGTCGCGGCCCGGGCCGCCGCCGGACCCGCGGACCGCGACACCCCACCCAGCTGCACGTACGTCTCCGCGATCGTCGCCGGGGACGCGGTGACGGTGAGCTGGATCGGGGACAGCCGGGCCTACTGGCTCGGGCCGGACGAGGCGCTGTTGACCCTCGATGACTCGTTGCGGGCCCAGGTGGCAGCCGGCCGGCCGGTGCCGGCGGCGCTGGCCGAGGAGGACCCCCGGTCCCCAGCCCTGATCCGCTGGCTCGGGGCGGACGGTGACGACGAGGACGCCCAGGTCGTCACCCTGCGTCCGACCGGTCCCGGCCGGGTTGTGGTCTGCTCCGACGGCCTGCACCACTATCTGCCGGGCGCGAACGACCTGGCCGCGGCGGTGTCCGGTCTGCCGCCGACGCCGCTGGCCGTGGCGCAGGGCCTGACCAGGCTGGCACTGGAGGGCGGCGGCCACGACAACGTGGCGGTCGCCGTACTGCCGTTTCCGGTAACTGAGACAGGAGGAACACCGGCATGAGCGGGCAACCCGAGTTCGTCGCCGAGGTCGACCAGAACGAATACCTACCGGCGGGACGACGGATCGTGGACGCGATCGTCACCGTCACCGCCTCCGGCGCGGACCTGCGGGGTAACGCCGGCCCGCTGAGCGCGGCGCAAGTGATCATGATCGACACCTCCGGTTCGATGACCGCGCCGCACTCGAAGATCCAGCAGGCGAAGCGGGCCACCGCGGTCGCCATCGACACCCTGCGCGACGGAGTGGCCTTCGCGGTCGTCGCCGGCTCGGCGCACGCCCGGATGGTCTACCCGCCGCAGCCGGGGATGGTGCCCGCCTCCCCGCAGACCCGGGCGCAGGCCAAGGCGGCGGTGGCCGGGCTGCGAGCCGAGGGCGGAACCGCCATCGGCGCCTGGCTCAACCTGGCCAATCATCTGTTCGCCAGCCAGCCGGCCGAGGTGAAGCACGCCATCCTGCTCACCGACGGGCAGAACCAGCACGAGCGGCCGGAGGATCTGCAGCGGGTGCTGGACGCCTGCGAGGGCCGGTTCATCTGCGACAGCCGAGGGGTCGGCGCCGACTGGGTCGCCGACGAGCTGCGGAAGGTGGCGTCCACCCTGCTCGGCACCGCGGACGGTTTGGAGAACCCGGCCGACCTGCCGGCCGCGTTCCAGGCGATGACCGCGTCCGCGATGGGCAAGTCGGTGGCTGACGTGTCACTGCGGGTGTGGAGCCCGGCGGGCGCCACGATCCGCTTCGTCAAGCAGGTCTTCCCGCAGGTCGAAGACCTCACCGGCCGGCGCACCGACGTCAGCGCCCGCATCGGCGACTATCCGACCGGCGCCTGGGGCGCGGAGAGCCGGGACTATCACGTCTCGGTGGAGCTGGAGCCGCAGCCGGTGGGGGAGGAGCTGCTCGCCGCCCGGGTCAGCCTGGTCAGCGCCGGTCAGGTGCTCACCGAGCGACTCGTGCTGGCCCGGTGG
The DNA here is from genome assembly GCF_033804685.1 of Micromonospora sp. RTP1Z1. Taxonomy (NCBI): domain Bacteria; kingdom Bacillati; phylum Actinomycetota; class Actinomycetes; order Micromonosporales; family Micromonosporaceae; genus Micromonospora; species Micromonospora sp. RTP1Z1. Next base: position 12,751 of record NZ_JAPFQV010000076.1, on the reverse strand, counting down.
ACCGACGACGAGGAGCTTTCCACCCGGATCAACCGGCAGGTGGCGCACTACACCGGCCAGGCCGAGCTGGCCGCCGCGATCCAGGACGGGCTGAAGGCCCGGGACGCCGGCGACGTCGAGACCGCTACCGCGAAGCTCGGCCGGGCGGTCCAGCTGGCCACCGAGTCCGGCCACGCCGACACCGCCAAGCTGCTGGCCCGGGTGGTGGACGTGGTCGACGCGCCCACCGGCACGGTCCGGCTAAAGAAGCAGGTGGCCGGAGTGGACGCCGAGCTGACCAACGTGCGATCGGTGAAGACCATCCGGGTGAAGAAGACGCAGGCCTGACGGGAGCGGAACGATGGCCACCTGCCCCAAGGGACACGAATCGACGACCGCCGACTATTGCGACCAGTGCGGCGCCCCGATGTCCGGCACGTCGACGCCGGCCCCGCCGGCCGCCGTGGCCCCGCCGTCCGTGGCGCCGGTCTCGCCCGCGGCCCCGCCCGCGGATCCCGTCACCACCGGTACGCCGTGCCCGGTCTGCGATACGCCCCGGACTGGCCGGTTCTGCGAGGAGGACGGCTACGACTTTCTGCTCGCCCCGCCGGTGACCGCGGCGGATCCGCCCACCTTGCCCGCTGGCGTCGCCGTCCCCCTGGCGGGTAGTGAGACGGCCGCCGGACCGGTGGCTTCGGCCGCGCCGGCGGCGCTGGTCGTCGTGGTGGGCACCGACCGCGGCTACTTCGACGCGGTGCTCGGCATGGGCGGCGAGGACGCCGGCGGGCTGACCTTTCCGCGGTTCGTCGTCGAGCGCCGGTTCCCGTTGGTGGGCCAGCAGCTGCTGATCGGCCGGTCCAGCCAGTCCCGGGGCATCCATCCCGACATCGACCTCAGCGGCCCACCGGAGGACCCGGGCGTCTCGCACACCCACGCGCTCCTGGTCCCGCAGCCGGACGGTTGGGCGGTGGTCGACCTCGGCTCATCCAACGGCACGTACCTCAACGACCCGCAATCGGCGCCGGTCCCGTCCGAGACCCCGGTGCCGATCGCCGCCGGTGACCGCGTCTTCGTCGGCGCTTGGACCTGCCTGTCCATCCGCCCCGCCTAACTTGATCTTTAACCTGTGCCGCGCTGGCGGGGATCGACGGGCTTCGCCTTCGTTATGGCTGGTTTTTTGGCGTTCGTTGTGGTCGCGGCTTTGGCGCGGTTCAGGGCTGGGAAATGGATCCCGCTGCGCTCCTCCTCAAGACCGGGCGGAGTGAGGTCGACCCTTAGGGGTTTCGGACAGTAGTGCCGGTGCGTACCGCCGATGTCGGGACGCGCGGATAGACGGGAACATAATCTGGTCTATTGGGGGGGGCTTGGACGTCCAAACGGGGGGATCATGACCAGGTCGGTCGCGAGCTTGATCGCAGGACGCAAGACGAAGTACGTCATCATCGTGTTCTGGCTGGCTCTCGTCGCGCTGGCTGGGCCGCTTGCCGGCAAGCTCACCAGCGTCCAGGACAACGAAGCCAAGTCCTGGCTGCCCGGTAGCGCGGAGTCGACGCAGGTGCTCGACCGGCAGGCGGCGTTCGCGTCGCCCGACACGATCCCGGCCGTTGTCGTCTACCAGCGGTCCTCCGGACTGACCGAAGCCGACCGGGCGAAGGTCGCGTCCGATGCGCGCAGGTTCGGCCAGCTGGCCGAACTCGACGGCCAGGTCGGCGGCCCCATCTTCTCCGGCGACGGCCAGGCGGCGCAGATCATCGTCCCGCTCAACCTCGGCCCTGAGGGGTGGGACAAGGCGGGCGACATTGTCACCTCGATGAAGGACGTCGCGAGGGCCGGCGCCAGCGGGCTGTCGGCGCACGTCACGGGGCCCGCCGGCAGCGCGGCGGACTCCAGCGAGGCCTTCGCTGGCATCGACGGCAGGCTGCTGTTCGCCACGATCGGTGTGGTCGTGGTGATCCTGTTGTTCACCTACCGCAGTCCCGGGCTGTGGCTGCTTCCCGTCATCTCCGCCGGCGTCGCGCTGACCGCCGCCCAGGCGGTCATCTACCTGCTGGCCAAGAACGCCGGCCTCACCGTCAACGCGCAGAGTGCGGGCATCCTGACCGTGCTCGTGTTCGGCGCGGGCACGGACTACGCGCTGCTGCTCGTGGCGCGGTACCGCGAGGAGCTGCGGCGCCACTCCGACCGGCACGAGGCCATGGCAGTGGCGCTGCACCGCGCCGGCCCGGCGATCATCGCGAGCGCCGGCACCGTCGTGGTCGGCATGCTATGCCTGCTCTTCGCCGAGACCAACTCCACCAAGGGCCTCGGTCCGGTCGCCGCGATCGGCGTCCTGGTGGGGCTCGCGGTCATGCTGACCCTGCTCCCGGCCATGCTTGTGACGGTCGGCCGCTGGATCTTCTGGCCGGCGCGGCCCCGATTCGGCTCCGCGGAGCCCACCATTACCGGGTTGTGGGCCAAGATCGGCAAGCGGATCGCCAACCGCCCCCGCGTCACCTGGGTCGCCACCGGCCTGGCACTGGCCGTAATGGCGATCGGCCTCGTCCAGCTCGACGCGACCGGGCTGACGAACCAGGAGACCTTCCGCGGCAACCCGGACTCGATCGTGGGCGAGGAACTGCTCGCCCGGCACTTCCCGGCCGGTGCGGGCAACCCGGTCGTCGTAATCAGCAAGGCGGAGCAGGGCCCTGCGGTGAAGGCGGCGCTCGCGTCGACTGAGGGCATCGATCCGGCCTCGGTCAGCGAACCCGTCGCCAAGGGTGGCCTCGCCTATGTCGTGGGCACCCTCAACGCCGCTGCCGACAGCCCGGCGGCCTACGACACCGTCGACCGCGTACGCGACCGCGTGCACGCCGTGCCCGGCGCGGGCGCTCAGGTCGGCGGCAACACCGCGATCAACCTCGACCTGCAGCGGGCGGCCCGGTACGACCGCAACCTCATCATCCCGATCGTGCTTGTCGTGGTCCTCGTCATCCTGGCGCTGCTGCTTCGGGCCATCGTCGCGCCGTTGGTGCTGGTAGCGACTGTGGTGCTGTCGTTCGGTGCCGCCCTGGGCGCGAGCGCGCTGGTCTTCCGGCACATTTTCGGCTTCGGCGGCGCCGACACGTCGTTGCCACTGTTCGTGTTCGTGTTCCTCGTCGCGCTGGGCATCGACTACAACATCTTCCTGATGACCCGGGTACGCGAGGAAGCGGCGAGGTACGGCACCCGGCGCGCCGCACTCATCGGCCTAGCCGCGACCGGTGGCGTGATCACGTCCGCGGGTCTCGTCCTCGCTGGCACCTTCGCGGTGCTGGCCACCCTCCCGCTGACCGCCTTCGCCGAGATCGGCTTCGCGGTGGCGTTCGGCGTCCTGCTCGACACGATCATCGTCCGAGCGGTCCTGGTCACCGCGCTGAACCTCGACATCGGACGGCACATGTGGTGGCCCAGCCGGCTGGGCAAGATCGCCGACGTGGAGCCCGCCGACGTGGCCCAGCAACCACGCGAGGTCCCCGCCTGACGGAGTTCCCGCGGGTCAGCGGAAGTCACGGGACGCGGGGCCGACCGGCACGGTCAGCGCGCCGAGCCGGTCCACCCTCAGGTTGATCACGCCGTCAGCGGTCGCTACCCCGACTGAGAAGCAACGGCGCCGTTGCGTTAACGGATCGGCGGACGTGTTGAACCCGGGTCTGGTCCGCGGTCAGATCATTTGGGCGAGTTCGGTGAACGCGGCGGCGACCCGCGTGGTCGGCGGGGTGCGACCGTCGTGTCTGGCCGGCTCCCGGCAGCGCGGCAGGTGGATAGTTCGACAGCGGTGGGAGGTCCGTGCATGAGGTTCAGGCGCCGGAACCTGGAGGCGCTCGGGGAGTTGATCTGCGGAAATCCCGGTTCGGTCGATCCGACGTCCGATCACGAGCCCAAGTACTTCCCGTACCTCTCCAGCTCGTATATCACCGAGTTCTTCCTGGAACTCGACACGGAGTGGACGCACGACGAATCCACCCGGGCACTGGTGGGTGGCCGACGTCCTGGAGGCGATGCTGGCCGAGCCCCACGACGCGCCGAACCGTCCACCGGAGATCTTCTGTCGCGTCATCGACCACCTGATGAATGCTCGGTGACCTCTTCGGCCGATCCGAGGTGGTCCAAGCGGGTTGCAGGCTACCGGGAGAGGTACCCCTTGATGCTGGTCGGGACGCGTCCTGCCGCGCCCGCCACGGCGGTCCGCGCCGCCCCGGTCACCGGCACTAGAGTGGTTTGCTTGGGCGGTACGACGATCAGGTCGCCGACCGGCACGACCCGCTCGGCCTGCTGCCGCTGGTCTCCCGCCTGCTCGGTCCAGATGATGTACACCAGCCGGACGCTCATTTGTTCGCTGTCGTCGTTGCGCACGGAAACGGCGGTGAACTGGCTGCTGCGGTCGAGCACGCGGCCGGATTCGTCGACTGGCGTGACTACCGGTTCGACGTCGACGGCCGGGGCTTTCACCGTCTCTGTGGTGCGCACCGAGACGGCTACATCCTCGGCCAATTGGGCTCCCTCGCCTGTGAAGACCAGCACGTCGACGCCGCCGCCTGGTGGGACGACCAGCTGGCCTCGGTCACTGCCGTAGATCGGGGTGACCTTCACCTTCGATAGCGGGCTCCGGGCGGCGTCTAGCGCCGTGAACTCCAGTGTGGGGGCGAGCATTTGGTTGCTGTCGTTGTAAATGGTGAGCAGCTGGTTCATGTACCCGTCGCCGGTGGTGGCGGCGAACTGGAACCGCAGCGCGGTGGCGGGGCGGGGCCGAGCGACGAGCCCGCAGCCGGCGAGCAGCAGCGTGGCCACGAGCCCGGCGACCACCCTGAGGGGTGCCGGCGCCGCGTGCGCGCGGGAGTGGGGGCGGGGACGGGTCGCTGTCGAAGAGAGGGGTGGCACCGGGGCAGGATACGGCGGGCGGATCGGGGCGTTGCCTGCGATGGGTTCCGTCGGCGGCGGCGGCGTCGTCGGGCCCGGGCCCGGGCCGGCCATCGCCGGGCCTACCGCGGCGCAGGAAGTACTCGACGGCGTGTCGGGGCTCAGGTCAGCGGGGACCAGGCGTCGGGGTCGGCCATCGACCCACGGCCTCGTTCTCGACTTACGCGGGCAACACTCTGCGAACCCACCTGGTCAACGTCCCAGCCCGGCTCGCCCGCCCCCCAACGCCGTCTGCTCGACCAACTGGCGACAGTCGGCGTGAACCAGCTGACGAAGTTCGGGGACTTGCGGGCAACGCGCCCGGTGAGTACAGCGACGACACCCAGATGGCGATGTGCATCGCGGAGGTGTCCGCCACCGGGGCGGATCTGCGCAGCAGCGACGCCCTCGACCGCATCGCCGGCAACTTTCTCCGGTGGAAACGGGAGGGCGCCAGCGATATCGGGGCACAGACCCGGGAGGTCCTCGGCGCGGTCTCGCACGTGAGCGGAGCAGGCATCGCCGCGGCGATGCGAGACGCAGCCGCGGAGCTGCACAAGAGAACGGGCCGCAGCGCGGGTAACGGGTCCCTGATGCGTACCGCACCGGTCGCGCTGGCCTATCTCGGCCAGCCGGAGGCGCTCGCGGAAGCCGCCCGCGCAGTCAGTGAGCTGACCCATCACGACCCCCTGGCCGCAGACGCGTGTGTGCTGTGGTGCGCCGGAATCCGCCGGGCGGTTCTCGACGGGACCTTCGACGGCGTACGCGAGGGTCTGGACCTGCTGCCCGCACAACGCCGGCACCAATGGTCGAGTTGGTTGGCCGAGGCGGAGTCCAAGCCGCCCGAGCAGTTCCGTCCCAACGGCTTCGTGGTCACCGCGTTGCAGGCCGCCTGGTCGGCGATCACACACACCGACGTCCCGGACCACAACCCAGGCCACGGCAGTTTTCCCTGCCAGCATCTCGAACGCGCTTTGACCGCAGCGGTGCGTGTCGGCGACGACACCGACACGGTCGCGGCGATCACCGGGGCCCTGCTCGGCGCCCGGTGGGGCTCCTCCGCGGTGCCCCTGGCCTGGCAGCGCATCGTTCACGGGTGGCCGAACCGGCGCGCGGCGGACCTGATCCGCCTGGCCGTGCTGACGGCCCAAGGTGGCAGGACCGACCACGCCGGCTGGCCGGGCTGCGCCCGCGCGCCACGGCCTGCGGTTGCACCGTTGATGCTGGCGCACGCGCACGACCCCGGGGTGATCCTCGGCAACCTCCACACCGACGCGGCCGCGGCGGGCGCCGGAGCGGTGGTCTCCCTGTGCCGGGTTGGCTGTGAGGACTTCGACGACGTGGCCGTCGTCAACCGGGTGTCAACGTGGCTGGTCGACCAGCCCGGCGCCAATGCGCAGCCGCACTTCGTGGTCGATCAGGCCGCCCGGATCGTCCTCGAGTTGCGCAAGGAGGGCCATGTCGTGCTGCTCCACTGCGCCGCCGGTCAGAGCCGCACGCCGGCGGTCGCCGCCCGCTACACGACCTTGACCACCGGCATACCGGCGCGCTCCGCTCTGGCCGAGCTGCGCGGACTGCTCGGCGCGCACGGCTGGACACTCAACCCGGAACTGCGGCAGGTCGTCGAACAGCTTTGACCGGTTACGTGTACGCGCTCGACCTGCCAGGAATGGGGTACTCCGAAATTGTGCCCTGGGCTTCCTGCCAGGAACCCGCCATGCGCGCAGGCGTCGAACGACTCATCAGGAACTTGATCTGCGCGACGTGACGCTCATCGGGGAGTCCAGGGGAGCCGTGCTCGCCCTCACCGCGGCGGCCGACCTGCCCGAGCGGGTCCGGCGTGTCGTGGCGGTGAACCCGTACGACTACGCCGACGGAATCAAAAGGGCGAACATCCTCGCGCGATTCGTCATCACGGGGGTACTCGCTCCCGGGGTGGGCCCGGTGTTCGCCCGGCTGGAGAACAAGCCGCTCATGCGCGCCAATCATCCGCGGTGGCGTCGTGGATGCGGCCGCCCTCCGGCCCGACTACGTGACGAACTCGCCAAGGTCGGCCACCACCCCACCGCTCGTGCTCGCCGTCGGCGAGGTCGAGCTCAGCGCGCACGGAGTAGCGACGCGAGTAGCCAAGGTGCTGCACACGGCCGGACTACCCCGTACCTCGGCGGACCCGTTGAGCAGCGCAGGGCGAGGTTGACCGGGGGTGGCCCGCTCCTGGCAGTGCGGGGGTACGGGGCATGCAAGAGGCCCCCGGCGAACCGGGGGCCTCAGCGGTGCTTCCTCAAGTGTCAGCAAGGGGAACGCAGAAAGGGAAAGGCCTTCAGCCACCGCAGGGCGCAGGTTACCAGCCAAGATCAAGCCAGGCAGTGACGCCCTGACCGATCTCGGTAGAAGGCGCGGACGACGGTGATCGTGACGTTGGGGCAGGAGTTGGCCCAGCTGGTCAACGCGTTCTTCTCGCGGTGTCCACGGGTGAGCCGCCAGCGGATCTTCGTGGCAACCCACTCGTTGATGTATCGGCATCGGGCCGAGCTGTACGGGGGCATCCAGGTGGCGGGGTCCTGGTCGCCCTTGGCCTGGTTGACGTTGTCAGTGACGGCGACCAGCGGCCGGGAATCGCCGAGGTCGTTGGCATAGGACTGGCGGCGGCTGGTGGTCCGGTTCCGGGTGCCAGAGTCCCACGCCTCGGCGAGGGGCACCATGTGGTCGATCTGGAGGTCGCCGGGCGCGGCACTTCTGGTCGACGCTGTCCTGATGTGGCGGTCTCGACGGTTGAGGATGGGCCGATCGGCCGGCCAGGCCGGTGGCTCGGGGGCCAGAAGGCCTGGGTAGTTTCCCTGTCATGAGTGAGGACACTTTCCGCTCGGTGGAGATCGAGCGCACCAGCGTGGGGAAGTACGTCGTGCGGAATGTCCGCGGCGGATCGTTGTCGATGGGCGCGGGCGAGGACGTCAGCTTCACGCCGGTGGAACTGCTTCTGGCTGCCATCGGCGGCTGCACTGCGATAGACGTGGACCACATCACCAGCCGCCGCGCCGAGCCGACCCAGTTCTCCGTCGAAGTCACCGGCGACAAAATCCGGGACGAGGCCGGAGGAAACCGGATGCAGAACCTCAGGGTCGAGTTCACCGTAACGTTCCCGGTGGGTGCGGACGGCGACAGGGCGCGCGAGGCGCTGCCCCGGTCGCTGCAGCAGTCGCACGAACGGCTCTGCACCGTCTCCCGTACCGTCGAACTTGGCACTCCCGTCTCGATCGTCGAGGCTGCGGGTTCCACCGGGGACTGAGGTCTCCGGGCGGCACCCGGGGTTTACGGGCGGCGAGGCGTTCGATCACCCCGAGGGCGAAATGCTGGTGCTTCTCGATGTGCCGCCCTGCGGCCGTGACGTCGCGGATGGGGCGGCGGCAGACGTCTTGGCCCCCGCTGATCCCTCCTGCCCTAGAACCATTACGAGCACAGGGGCCACGCTGCCCTGACGCACCACGCCGTAGGCCAGCCCTTGCTGGCTTAGCCGCGCTGAGTTCCCAGGCCGTCGTGCGTGACCGAGGAGAGTACCGCCAAAGTACGTCACTTTCGCTGACACTTTCGCTTACCCGCCCTCGGATCGCTCGCGTCGTGCCGCAGGGCGGACGGCCCCGCGTTAGGCAGACTCTCCCCGTTGACCGTGTGGGTCCATATGGGGCGGGATCGGGGAGCGGGTGGGGAGCAGTCGGGTGCACTGAACGGCGTTGAGCTGCATTCAACGGCAGCGATCAGCAGTCAACGGCAGTCTATGTCGCCTGGTAGGGGAGTATCCGCAGGTCAGCGCGGTAAGGAGCTTCCGACTGCTTGGGCCTTGCAGGTGGGTGCAGATTGGGAAGCAGGTTGGCGAAGTGATCACCGTGTCCGAAGTGCTCACCGAGGCCGGACAGTGGGAGGCGCTCTGACGGGCTGCGAGATGGACGGGCGAGTCGGCGTGGCCTCCCGAGAACACCGAAGTAGTCTCGCTGGCGGCGTCAGGCGGTCGATGACGGCGCCTCGCGCATCGACAGGCGCCTCTGTGTTGTTTGGACGACGCGTCAGCGTACATCGCACGAACTGGGACGCCTATCTCACCGGCAACGCTCTGACCAGGGCGTTCTGCTCGATGACCCCTGCGGCCGCCCCGAAGGCGTCAACTCCAGTGCGTTACATGATCACTTGCGCAACGTCCGCTTCTGCCGAAGTTGCTCTGGACGGCGCCGTTCTGCTGCCAGCCAGGAGAGATCTGGTACAGGACATGCCGGCGGAGCCGATGGCCCAGCGGTAGGTTGGGGTGGTCGAAGTCGTCGGCTGGGTCGCGGGTCATGCCGAGCCGATCCATGACCGCCCGGGACCTGGCGTTGATAGCGGCCGTGAAGGAAACGATCATCGGAAGGCCCACGCGGGTGAACCCGTAGTCAATCGCCGCCCGGGCTGCCTCCGTCGCGTACCCCTGGCCCCAGGCCGGTCGCGCCAGCCGCCAGCCGACCTCCACCGCGGGTGTGAAGTGGGCCTCGAACCCCGGCACAGACAGGCCGGTGAACCCGACGAACTGTCCGGTCGTGACCACCTCGATGGCCCACAGCCCGAACCCGTGCTGGTCGAAGCCGGCCTCGATACGGTCGACCAGCAGGTCGCTGCCGTAGCGGGTCAGTGGGGCGGGAAAGTGCTCCATAACCTCGGGGTCCGCGTTCATCTGCGCGAACGCTGCCCGGTCCGCCGCCCGCCAACGCCGCAGCCGCATCCGCTCGGTCCTCAGTTCACGGCCGGCACTCACCGCCGCCAACTTTACCCCGAGACGCCTCCCTCGCCATCGCGACCCGACCCGCCCCAACCGCCTGCGGCACCCGCTCATCCCGCTGGCCGGGTGTCAGCGGCTCAGCGGGCACGTCCGGTCATAGCCGATGAGCGGATGAACTGGCGTGCTCCAGCGCAGCGATCTCCGATGTCGTACCCTGACCAACTTTGCTTCTTTCGGAGGTTGGGTTGGCTGAGTATCCGCAGGAAGTCACGCAGCGCTTCCAAGGCACCCCCGAGCAGATGGCTGCCGCCTTGGTAGGCGAGCCCCTGAGGAGGTGGCAGTCCATCGTCATCGAGGATTACGACCCGGCCTGGGTGGATCGATTCGCTGCTGCCAGCTCGTTGCTCAACGAGGTTCTGGGCGGCCTGATCATCAATGTTGAACACGTCGGGTCCACATCGGTGCCGGGCCTGGCTGCCAAGCCCATCATCGACATCGACCTCCTTGTTCAGGACACCACCGACGAGTCCCGCTACATCCCCGCCCTTGAAGGGCTCGGGTACCGACTCGTTCTCCGAGAGCCGTGGTGGCACGGGCACCGGATGCTCGTTGGCCCTGCGGAGGACGTCAATCTCCACGTGTGGCCGCAGGTTGCGCCTGAACCTGTACGGCACAGGCTCTTCCGCGACTGGCTGCGCTCGCATCCAGAAGACCGGGAGCTCTACGCCACGACCAAGCGGCGCCTCGCGCGGGACACCGCGCATCAACCCAGCGACTACAGCCTGGCGAAGAACGACGTCATCGATGACATCTATGGGCGCATCTTCGCAGCAACCGGCGAAGAGGGCCGGGGCTGACGCCACACCTCACCCACGAAAGCCACGGGTCCCATTCCTCTGCGACAGACGCCTCGGATGGTCCAGACCTTAGTCAGGCGGTACGTCAAGCTCTCGTCTGCCGCGGCGAGCGCGGCCGTGTGACTCCGCCGTCGCTGGCGCGCCCACTCTTGCGGGCAGGTCCTGCCCCGACGCCTCCGGACGTTCGATGCGGGTGGGGTTGCCGCGTACGAGCTCATCGTGGATGCGCCAGCGGGCGGTGGTGACGGCGCGTCCTGCCGCCTCGTCGCCGTGCTCGATGCGCTGTCGCAGCAGCTGCATGGCGATGCGGCGGTTGAGGCTGAACTGCCGCTCGGTGTCGACCACGACGACGATCCCCGAGGGGCGGTGGGTCGCCCCTACCGCCGTGCTGGCCTTGTTTCGGTGTTGACCGCCGGGGCCGCCCGTGCGGCAGGCGACGATGTCGACATCCACCTCCGCGAACCTCGTGCGCGGGGTGCCGACTTGGCAGGGTTGGGCGATGACATACCAGTTCTTTCGGCCGGTGTTGGTCCGGTAAGGGCTGGGGGCCTGCCAGCACAGAGTTCCGGTCCACGAGGCTGCGAAAGCCTCGGCGTCGGCTCCGGAGATCTGGACCAGGACCGATCGATAGGTGCCTGGCCGGTCACCGGGAACGGTCTGGACCCCGATAGGTCTCCAGTTTCTGCCGGGTGGCGTCGGCTTCCAGGCGCCGAACCAGCCGGGCCGTCGCCCAGGCACACTCCTGCGGGCCACGCCCGGCCGACAGGAGCAGGTGGACGCTCACGGCCGGCCTCGCTTGCGGCGCTGGTCCCGGCGGTCCCGTTGGGGCGTGGTCCCGAGGTCGGGCGTCTTGTACGTGACCAGGGGGACCGTGGTGGCCACGGGCGTGGCCAGGTCGTGGTCGACGAGGTCGGCGATCACTTGCTCGATGCGCTTGTAGGCCGTCGGTGCCTCCTCGAAGAGCAGCTGGCGGTCGCCGCACACCACCAGCGACCCCACCGGCGTGCGGCGCAACTCCTCGACCGTGTGCTTTGCCCGGCCCCGGCGCAGGGCGTCGGCGCGGGACATCTTGCGGCCCGCGCCGTGCGCCACGGAATGGTTGGCACCCGGCCCGGCGTGGGCGGCCACGAGATAGGAGGGGGTGCCTCGCGTACCGGCGATGAGCACATCGCGGCCGTCACCCGGCGCCGTCCCCTTGCGGTGCAGGTAGGCCCCGTCGCGGATCTCGACCAGGTTGTGGCACTGGTCGACGACCGGCTCGGTGGGCTCGGTCCCCAGGGCGTGGGCGACCCGGGCGGCCATCAGCCGCCGGTTGAGTGATCCCCAGCGCACGGCGTCGTCATGCATCGCCAGGTAGGCGGTGGGATCAGGGGCGGGGCCCGCGCCGTGGACCGCGGTGTGCGCCCGCAGGATCCGCTCGCCCAGCCCTCGGGAACCGCTGTGGACGATGAGCACTAGGTCTCCGGCGGCGAGCCCGAGACGGCTCGCGTGGCCCGGCTCGAAGACGGTCTCGATCCGCGCCAGCTCGACGAAGTGGTTACCCCGGCCGACCGTCCCGAGGCCCTCGACGTGACCAGCGGGAATATCGCCCTCCACAACGGCCCAGGCCGGGTCGTCGGCATCCTGCTCAGGGTCCATCGCGCGGTCGAGGTCGGGGAACCGGGCAGCAAGCTTCTCCGGTACGGCGCGCTTGAGCTTGATAGGAAACACGGCGATGCCGCAGCCGATGTCGGAGCCCACCAGGAACGGGTACAAGACGGTCGACGCCATGGCGGCCCCAATGGGGGCGCCCTTGCCCGAGTGCAGGTCCGGCATGGCGGCGACGTGGATCATGCCGTCGAGGGCGGCCACCTGGTGACACTGCGCGAGGGCGTCGGACTCGATCCAACTTGTCGGGGAAGCGAACACGGTGACGGTGGCCGAACTCATGGCCGGGGTGGACTGCGGTAGGAACTCCTGCCGGGAGTGTTGCGGGGACAAAGACGCTCTCCTCGCTGAAAAGGTATGGGCGGACGGCATTACGGCGCGGGCCGGCGCCGTGGGGCCTCGGAGCAACGGGTTGCTGTCCGTCAGAACGTCATGGACACCACGCTCCCTGAGCCCACCGGGCGGAGCAAACGGTTTTCGGCTGTACGGAAGGTGTCAACCTTTTCGGGGCGGATGGTTCAGGGGTTCGTTGACTGAGTCGGCTCGTCGTTGGGCTTGTTGATCCACGCGGGTTCGGGTAGGGCGGGTGGTTGTGGGATGCCGCGGACGAATC
>NZ_JAPFQV010000075.1:0-31469 GCF_033804685.1 Micromonospora sp. RTP1Z1 | reverse complement strand
GCGCCCACATCCACTGGGCCATGATCGACAACATGAGCCGTCGACTGACCCACGAATCGACCCCATCCTGGCGCGATGACCACCCCGAAACAGACACATCCATACACACCTAGACGGGATGCCCTCTCAGACCCGGAACCCCGCAGCCCGCGCCGCCTGGCGCTCACGACGGCGCCCCCTGCGCCGGCGCAGGAACCAGAAGAGGAACGCCACCAGGCCGACCAGGAAGACCAGCACCAGCACCGGCAGCAGGATCGCCACCACCGACATCACCGCGCTGGTGGCGTCCTCGGCGGTGCTGGCCACCGGGGCGCCGAAGCCGGCGGTGGTCGCGTTGATGACCGGTCGGGCGGCCGACTTGAGCAGGTGCACGCCGAGCGCGATCAGCACCCCGACCACGACCGGCACCCACTGGTGCGAGGAGAAGAAGGTGTCCGGGTTGCTGACCGTGACGGTCTCCGAGGTGGAGCCGGCGCCGAAGGCGAGGCCGCCTGCGGTCGGCCGGACCACCGTCTGCACCACGTCGTTGACGTGGTCGACCACCGGCACCTTGTCGGCGACCACCTCGATGGCGAGCAGCACGGCGAGGATCAGGATGACCCAGCCGTTGCCCAGCCACTGCCAGCCGCTGGGCAGCTTCACGAGGTAGGTGAAGCGCGCCAGCAGACCCATCAGGAGCAGCGGGATGTAGGCGTTCAGGCCGGCCGATGCGGCGAGACCGGAACCGGTGAGGACTTCGAGCATGATCACAGCATCGCACCGGCATGCCAGTGCCGCTCGTCGGCGACGGGTGGGGCCTCGGCTAGTCTCGTCGGGTGCGGTTGGTGATTGCGAAGTGCTCGGTGGACTACGTCGGACGGCTCTCGGCTCACCTGCCGCCAGCCACCCGGCTGCTCATGGTGAAGGCGGACGGCTCGGTGTCGATCCACGCGGACGACCGGGCGTACAAGCCGCTGAACTGGATGAGCCCGCCCTGCCGGCTGGAGGAGGCCCCCGGCGTCTGGCGGGTCGTCAACAAGGCCGGCGAGGAACTGCGGATCACCCTGGAGGAGATCTTCCAGGACACCTCGTACGAGCTGGGCGTCGACCCGGGCCTGCGCAAGGACGGCGTCGAGGCGCACCTGCAGGAGCTGCTGGCCGCCAACCCGACGACCCTCGGCGAGGGTTACACGCTGGTCCGCCGGGAGTACATGACGGCGATCGGCCCGGTCGACCTGCTCTGCCGGGACGCCAACTCCGGCGCCGTCGCCGTCGAGGTGAAGCGGCGCGGCGAGATCGACGGCGTGGAGCAGCTCACCCGCTACCTCCAACTGATGAACCGCGACCCGCTGCTGGCCCCGGTCGCCGGCGTCTTCGCCGCCCAGGAGATCAAGCCGCAGGCCCGGGTGCTCGCCACCGACCGGGGCATCCGCTGCGTCGTGGTCGACTACGACAAGCTGCGCGGCATCGAGCGCGACGAGCTGACCCTGTTCTGACCCGGGCGGTCAGCGACTCCGGCCGTACATCAGCTTGGCGGCCTTGACCAGGCGGGCGACGTCCGCCGGGGTGCGCTCGAACGTCATCGACGGCAGCAGCGAGCGGGCCCGCCGGCGGGTGACGGACTTGGCCCGGCCGAACTCCCGCAGCCCGTCCTCGCCGTGGATCCGGCCGAAGCCGGAGTCGCCGACACCGCCGAACGGCAGCGTGGACATCCCGGCGAAGGTGAGGGCCGAGTTCACCGAGGCCATTCCGGAGCGTAGCCGCCGCGCGACCGCCACCGCCCGCTTGCGGCCGAAGACCGAACCACCCAGGCCGTACGAGAGGGCATTGGCCCGCTCGACGGCCTCGTCCACGTCGCGGACCCGGTTGACCGTGAGCGTCGGGCCGAAGGTCTCCTCACGGACGGCGGTCGAGTCCTCGGGGACGTCCAGCAGCACGGTCGGGTGCACGTACGGGGGCTGCACCGCGTCCGGGCCGCCGAGCACCGCGCGGCCACCCCGCTCGACGGCGTCGTCGATGTGCCGGCGGATCACGTCGAGTTGCGACGGCATGGTGATCGGGCCGATGTCCGCGCCGTCGGGACCCACGGTGAGCCGCCCCGCCCGGGCGACCACCTTGTCGACGAAGGCGTCGAAGACCTGGTCGACGGCGTAGGCCCGTTCGATGCCGATGCAGGTCTGACCGGCGTTGGTCAGCGCGCCCCACACGCACGCCTCGGCGGCGGCGTCCAGGTCGGCGTCCGAGTCCACGATCATCGCGTCCTTGCCGCCCGCCTCCAGCAGCACCGGGGTGAGCGACTCGGCGCAGGCGGCCATCACCTTCTTCGCGGTGGCGGTGGAACCGGTGAAGGCCAGCTTGCCCACCCCCGACCGGCACAGCGCCGCGCCCACGTCGCCGAGGCCGTGCACCGCCGTGAAGACCGGCTGCTCCGGCACCACCTCGGCGAACCGGTCGACGAGCCACTGCCCGACGGCCGGGGTGTACTCGCTCGGCTTGAACACCACCGCGTTGCCCGCGGCGAGCGCGTACGCGGCGGAGCCGATCGGGGTGAAGACGGGATAGTTCCACGGGCCGATCACGCCGACCACCCCGAACGGCTGGTACTCCAGGTGGCCGGTGAACTCGGCGAGGATCAGCCGGGTGCGGACCCGCCGGGGGCCGAGCACCCGCCGCGCGTTGCGGGCCGCCCAGTCGATGTGCTCGAGCGCGGTGAGGATCTCGACGACGGCGTCGCCGACCGGCTTGCCGCCCTCGGTGTGCACCAGCTCGGCCAGCTCCTCGATCCGGCGGGCGACCAGGCTCCGCCAGCGCAGCAGCCGCTCCCGGCGACCGGTGAAGCCGAGGCCGGCCCACCACTCGCCGGCGTCGCGGGCCCGGGCGACCGCCCGCGCCACGTCCTCGGCGGTCGCCACCGGGAGTCGCCCGGCCTCAACGCCCGTCGCCGGGCTGGTCGACACCAGTCGACCATCCTCGATGACCGGGGTTCCCGGGACATGCACAGCCGTCATGGCGGAAGTCTAGACCCGAGCATTACTCGCCGGTAGGCCCCGCCTCGCCCGGGAGCCACCCGCCCGGGGCGGTGGCGCGGCCGGCCGCCGGGCGTCGGTTGCACCCGGCGCGCCCACCGAATCGGCGAACGGGAGCTGACCGCCCGGGGTCGCGGAGGTGACCACCCGGTGGTGGAGGCGATTACGGCGAGGTGGCACGCTGACCCGCGGGGCGATGGTGGGGTGGAGGGCGACGATCCATGGAGGATCATCCGGAACTGATGCCGCTGTTGACGGTGGCGGGCGGAACGATGCGGGGACTGAGCTTCCGGGTCGGCCGTGACCCGCAGGTGATCGGCCGGGCGCCGACCGCCGGGATCATGCTCAACGACGCGCACCTGAGCCGGCGACACGCCGCGGTCCAGTTGACCGCCGAGGGGGTGTCGTTGGTGGACCTCGGCTCGACCAACGGGACCTGGCTCAACGACCGCCGGATCGTCGGCATCGAGCAGCTGACCGACGGCGACGTGATCCGGCTGGGTCGTACCGAACTGCGGTACTTCGACCCCGGCGTGGCCCGGACCGACCCGGTCGGGCTGAGCTTCGCGGCGCCGCGCGGGGACCACCGGCCCACCCTGCCGCTGCCCGTCCCGGCCACGCCGCGGGCGCAGGTGGAGCAGCGCGGCGCGGTCCTGCCGCTCCCACCGGCTCCGGCCGACGCCCACCGCTGAGGCGGGACCTGCGGCCGGCACACCGGCCGTCGGTCCGGGGTGTGGGCCGGGCCCATGGACCCGGGCGGCCGGACGTGCCACCATGCGCCGATGGAGAGCGCGCAGCACACCGTGACCGCGAACGGCATCACCCAGGCGGTACGGGTGGCGGGCCCGCCGGACGGCGTGCCCGTGCTGCTCGTCCACGGCAACGTCTCCTCGGCGGCCTTCTGGGAGCCGCTGATCCGGCGGCTGCCGGCGACCCTCCGGGTGGTCGCGCCCGACCTGCGCGGGTACGGCGACACGCAGACCGGGCCGGTGGACGCGACGCGCGGCCTGGGCGACTTCGCCGACGACGTGGCCGCCCTGCTCGACGTTCCGGGGCTCTTCGCCCCCGACGCCCGGCCGGTGGTCGTCGGGCACTCACTCGGCGGGGGCGTGGCGATGCGGCTGATGGTCGACCACCCCGATCGGGTGGCCGCCCTGCTGCTGGAGGCGCCGGTCTCCCCGTACGGCTTCGGCGGCACCCGGGACCTCGACGGCACCCCCACCACGCCCGACTTCGCCGGCACCGGGGCCGGCACGGCGAACCCCGACTTCGTCGCCCGGCTCGCCGCGAAGGACCGCGGCGAGGACGCCCCGACCAGCCCCCGCACGGTGCTGCGGGCCACCTACGTCGCCGACCCGGCGTCGCTCGGCGAGGACGAGGAGTTGCTGCTGGACAGCGCCCTCTCCACCGCCACCGGGGACGACAACTACCCGGGCACGGCGGTCGCCTCGCCGCGCTGGCCGGGCACCGCGCCGGGAGAGCGGGGCGTGCTCAACGCGCTCGCCCCGGCCCATTTCCGGATCGCCGACGAGCTGGTCGCCGTCGCGGCCAAGCCGCCGGTCACCTGGGTACGCGGCGACGCCGACGTGATCGTCTCGGACACCTCCCTGTTCGACCTGGCGTACCTGGGGTCGCTTGGCGTGGTGCCGGGCTGGCCGGGGGAGGCGGACTGCCCGCCGCAGCCGATGATCGGGCAGACCCGGGCAGTGCTGGAGCGGTACGCGGCGGCCGGCGGAACGTACCGGGAGGTGGTGCTGCCCGGCTGTGGGCACAGCCCGCACCTGGAACGGCCGGTCGAGTTCGTGGCGGAGCTGCTGGCGCTCACGGGGGTGCCGGCGACGGCCTGAGGCCCCCTGCGTGAAATATCCCACGGCGTCTCGACAACGCAGCGTCACGTGGCAGACTCCGGCGCATAACCTTAGCGGCCGTTCAAGTCGGCTGCGGAGCGAACAGGGGAGGCCGGTCGTGGCGCGCGAGTTCACCAGTGTGGGTGTGGTGGGTCTGGGCACCATGGGTGCCGGCATCGTCGAGGTGTTCGCCCGCAACGGCATCGACGTCGTCGCGGTGGAGATCTCCGAGGCTGCCCTGGCCCGCGGCCGGGCCAACCTGACCGGCTCGACCGACCGGGCGGTCGCCAAGGGCAAGCTCGCCGAGGCCGACCGGGACGCGCTGCACTCCCGGGTCGACTTCCAGGTCGGGCTGGACGCGCTGCACGCGGTGGACCTGGTGATCGAGGCAGTCCCCGAGCACCTCGACCTCAAGCAGCGGATCTTCGCCCAGCTGGACAAGGTCTGCAAGCCGGAGGCGATCCTGGCCACCAACACCTCGTCGTTGAGCGTCACCGAGATCTCGGTCGCCACCACCCGGCCCAACCAGGTGATCGGCATCCACTTCTTCAACCCGGCCCCGGTGATGAAGCTGGTCGAGGTGGTCCGCACGGTGGTCACCTCCGCCGACGTGGTCGCCGACGTGGAGGCGCTCGGCGAGCGGCTCGGCAAGGTCGACGTGACCATCAGCGACCGGGCCGGCTTCATCGCCAACGCGCTGCTCTTCGGCTACCTCAACCACGCGGTGAGCATGTTCGAGGGCCGGTACGCCACCCGCGAGGACATCGACGCCGCGATGAAGCTCGGCTGCGGACTGCCGATGGGCCCGCTCGCGCTGATGGACCTGATCGGCCTGGACACCGCGTACGAGATCCTGGACACCATGTACCGGCGGGGCGGTCGGGACCGCCGGCACGCGCCGGTGCCGCTGATCAAGCAGATGGTCACCGCGGGGCTGCTCGGCCGGAAGTCCGGCCGCGGCTTCTACACCTACGAGCGGCCGGGCTCCCCGGTGGTCGTACCGGACGACCAGACGCCGGTGGCGTCGCAGGCCGCGCTCGCGGACGGCGCCCGCGCCATCGCGAAGGTCGGCGTGGTCGGCTCCGGGACGATGGCCACCGGCATCATCGAGGTGTTCGCCAAGGCCGGGTACGAGGTCGTCTCGGTGACCCGCGGCGCGGAGAAGTCCGCGAAGGTCTTCGAGACGGTCAAGACCTCCCTGAACAAGGGCGTGGTGCGCGGCAAGCTCAGCGAGGAGGACCGGGAGGCGGCGCTCGGCCGGATCAACTGGTCCGCGACCCTGGAGCACCTCGCCGACGTCGACCTGGTGGTCGAGGCGGTCGTCGAGGAGCTGAGCGTCAAGAAGGCGCTCTTCGCCAGCCTGGACGAGATCTGCAAGCCGGGCGTCGTGCTGGCCACCACCACCTCGTCGCTGCCGGTGATCGACGTCGCGATGGCCACCCAGCGGCCGGCGGACGTGGTCGGGCTGCACTTCTTCAACCCGGCGCCGGTCATGCCGCTGGTCGAGGTGGTGCAGACCATCCGCACCTCGCCGGAGACCACCGCCACCGCCCGCGCGGTCTGCGCCGCGCTGGGCAAGACCGGCGTGGTCTGCGGCGACCGGTCCGGCTTCATCGTCAACGCGCTGCTCTTCCCGTACCTGAATGACGCGGTGAAGATGCTGGAGGCCAGCTACTCGACGGCCGACGACATCGACTACGCGATGAAACTCGGCTGCGGCTACCCGATGGGTCCGTTCGAGCTGCTCGACGTGGTCGGCCTGGACGTCTCGCTGGCCATCCAGCGGGAGCTCTACCTGGAGCTGCGCGAGCCCGGTTTCGCCCCCGCGCCGCTGCTGGAGCACCTGGTCACCGCCGGCTACCTGGGCCGCAAGAGCGGTCGCGGTTTCCGCGATCACACTCGTCGCTGACCGGGTCAACACCCGGCGCGGGTGACGGCGTCTTGAGGGTGTGACCTTCGAGGAGTACGTCGGCAGCCGCGGCCCGGCCCTGGTCCGTCTGGCCCGGTTGCTGACCGGCGACGAGCACCGGGCCGAGGACCTGACCCAGGACGTGCTGGCGCGGGCGTACGTGCACTGGCGGAAGATCGCCCGGGCCGACCGCCCCGACGTCTACGTCCGGCGGATGCTGATCAACGCCAACATCTCCTGGTGGCGCCGGCGGTCCAGCCGCGAGCTGGCCGTGGACACCTTCGCCGACCGCGCCCACCGGGGCGACCTCGGCGGGGAGGCGGCGGACCGGGACGAGATGTGGCGGCTGATCCGCGCCCTGCCCGACCGGCAGCGGGCCGTGCTGGTGCTGCGCTACTACGAGGACCTGGACGACGCCACGATCGCCCAGATCCTCGACTGCTCCCCGGTCACCGTCCGTACCCACGCGATGCGGGCGCTCGCCCATCTCCGGGAGCGCTGCGGCGTCCCGACGACGAACGGGAGCCGGCCGTGACCGACCTCGACCAGCGGATCGCCTCGGTGCTGCGGGAGCGCGCCGAGGGGGAGACCGACATCCACCGCCTGCTGCGGACGTCCCGGGCCCGGGGCCGGCGCCGCCAGCTGCGCCGCCGGGCCGCCGCCGGCACCGCCCTGGCCCTGGTCGGCGTCCTCGGCTTCGCCGGGGTGACCGGCGCGGACCTCGGCGGGCTGTCGGGGCGGCTGCCGTGGACGGCGGCCTCCCCGACCGTCGCCGCCCCGGTGCCGCCCCGCGCCGACGGGGTGCCCGGCGCGGTTGCCGACCCCATGCGGGTGGCCACCGACGCGCAGGTGCTGCACTTCGGTGTCGATCCGGCCCGCGCCCGCTACCTCGGTTGGGGGGTCCGGCAGAACGAGGTCGAATCCGTCCGATTCACCGTCGGAAGCGGGCGACCCGTCCTGGTCGAGGTGAGCCGCTCCGTCGAGTTGCTGAGTCGGGGGGGCGTGGAGGGATTCACCTTCGACGCGGTGGAGGAGCCGCTGCCGTTCGACGGCACTGTCCGCGAGGTGCCCGGCCAGACCGGTGGACTGATCCTGTCGTGGCGCCCGGTGAACGGCCTGTACGCCCGGGCGAGCACCGCCGGCAGGGACCAGACGGCGCTCCGGCGGGCGGTCGACGCGCTGCGGTGGGACCAGGCGAGACGGTGCCCGGGCCCGTTGCGGCTCACCACCCTGCCGCCCGGGGCGACGGTGGTGACATGCGACGTGGACGTCTCCGCCTTCCCGGGCGGGGTGAACATGCGGTTCACCCTGCTGCGCGGGGAGAACGCGACGATGCGGGTGAGCTTCGATTACGCCAGCCAGCTCGCGGGCAGCCGGACCGCGGGCAACCGGACCGTTGACGGCCGGTCGGCCTACCTCTACCCCGACGGCACCAAGCTGGAGGTGCTCGGGATCCCGAAGGCGCACCTGATCGCCACCTTCGGTGGACTCGACAAGGGCTTCACCGAGGCCGACGCGAGCGCCGTCCTGGCCGGGGCGCGGGTGGCAGAGGACCTGACCGACCCGCATACCTGGTAGGCCACCACCCCCGGCCGGACCGCCCGTCCCGGGGCGGTCCGGCCGTCGGACCGTACGCTTGGTGACGTGAGCCCCCGTCGCAACCGTCCCCGCCAGGACGAGACCAGCCAGCTGGACTCCGAGCAGGTACGCCAGGGCGTGCCCACCGTCCAGCAGTGGCGCGACGGCGACTGGCAGATACGCGGGATCAGCGGCGGGGCGTCGACCAAGACGTACCGCTGTCCCGGCTGCGACCAGGAGATCCGTCCGGGGGTGGCGCACCTGGTGGCCTGGCCGGCGGACGAACGGGGTGACCTCACCGACCGGCGGCATTGGCACAGCGGCTGCTGGCGGGCACGGGACCGGCGCGGGCCGGCCGTCCAGCGCGGCCGGAGCGCCCCCCGCCACGGCTGAGCGATCTGGATCACCCTGTTTCCGCCCCGGCGGGCGACCCGGGCGGCGGCGCGCCAGACTGGGACGGTGAGCACACCGATCCGCGCGTCGTCGATCCTGCCCGGCCACCGGGAGGACATCGAGCTGCACACCGCCGACGGCCTGAAGCTGGTCGGCGAGCTCGCCCGGCCGCTGGACCGGGAGCCGGCCGGCACGTTGATCTGCCTGCACCCGCTGCCCACCCACGGCGGGATGATGGACAGCCACGTGTTCCGCAAGGCGGCCTGGCGGCTGCCCGCGCTGGCCGACCTGGCGGTGCTCCGGTTCAACACCCGGGGCACCAGCAGCGTCCGCGGCACCAGCGAGGGGACCTTCGACGCCGCGGTCGGCGAGCGCTTCGACGTCGCCGCCGCCATCGAGTACGCGGAGTTCGCCGAGCTGCCGAACGTCTGGCTGGTCGGCTGGTCGTTCGGCACTGACCTGGCGCTGAAGTACGGCTGCGACCCGGCGGTGGCCGGGGCGATCCTGCTCTCCCCGCCGTTGCGCTTCTCGGAGCCCGGGGACCTGACCGTCTGGGCGGAGTCCGGCAAGCCGCTCACCGCGCTGGTGCCCGAGTTCGACGACTACCTGCGGCCGGACGAGGCGCGGGAACGCTTCGCGGCGGTGCCGCAGGCCGAGGTGGTCGGGGTGCCCGGCGCCAAGCACCTCTGGGTGGGCGACGCGGAGACGGTGCTGGACGAGATCGTCAGCCGGGTCAACCCGGCGGTGCCGGTGCCGCTGCCGACGACCTGGGACGGCCCGGTGGAGACCGGCGACGTCAGCGCGTACGCCGACCGGACGGTGGCCTCGTTCGCCGACACTCCGGTCCCCGGTCCGCGTCCCGACCAGGCGGGCTGACCGGGCTCGCTGCTACGCCGCCCTTCCGGAGGGCACGGTCGGCGCGGCGACCCGCGGTGCTGGCCGCGCCGACGGTCAGCGGGACTCCTGCCGGGGGAGGACCACCTCGCGGAGGATCAGCTGGAGGGCGGCCACGGTCGGGATCGCGATCAGGGCGCCGACCACGCCCAGCAGCGACACCCCGAGCAGCGCGGCGAGCAGCGCGGCCACCTCGTTGACCGAGACCGCGCGCCGCATGATCTTGGGATAGATCAGGTAGTTCTCCACCTGCTGGTAGACCAGGAAGAACGCCAGGCAGGCGATGCCGACCGGCAGGTCGGTGGCGAGGCCCACCAGGGTCACCACGACCGCCCCCAGGGTGGCGCCGATCTGCGGGATCAGGTCGGTCACCGCGACCACCACCGCCAGCGCGAACGGGTACGGCAGCTCGACGACCAGCGCGAAGACGAACGTTGTCGCCCCGGCCAGCACCGCGATGCTGAGCGCCCCCACCATGTACGCGCCGACCCGGGTCAGGATCTCGTCCCCGATCAGCTGCACCCGCTCCCGCCGGGAGCGGGGCACCAGCGCGTACCCGAGGGCGCGCAGCTTGTCGAAGTAGGCCAGGAAGTAGATCGTCAGCACCAGCACGGTCAGCGCCCGGAAGATGGTGCCGAAGATCAACTGTGCGCCGCCCAGCACGCCGCCGAGGGCCCGGCCGATGGTGTCCGCGTTCGCGGCCGACTGGACCCGGTGCATGACGTCGTACCGCTCGACCAGGTCGTTGACCGTGGCGTTGCGGCGCAGCTCGTCGACGTAGCTCGGCAGTTGCTGAACGAACTGCCCGGACTGGGTCACCACCGGGGGCACCAGCGCCAGCACCCCGCCGATGATCAGCAGCACCATGGCCAGCGTCACCACCGCCACCGCCAGCCCGTGCGACAGGCCCCAGCCGCGCAGCCGGACCACCGCCGGGTGGAGGCCGACGGCGAGGAAGAGCGCGATGACCACCAGGACGAGGATGCCGGCGGCGTTGCGCAGGCCCAGGAAGACCGCGTACGCCAGCAGCACGCCGAGCGCCCCGGTGAAGCCGATCAGGAAGCTGCTGCGCCGCAACGGCCTGCCGGGGGTGCCGAAGCGCCCGCTCGGCCCACCCACCTCGAACTCCGTCGGGTCTGGCATCGGGACGGCCGACCGCGCGGCGTCGTCGGTCCGCGCGCCGCCCGCCTCCGTGCCGTCCTCCGGTGGAAGGACGGCCAGCGGATCCTCGTCGTCCGGTCGGTCGCTCCCCGACGGCTCGTCCTGCGACACCCGACCTCCCCGGATCCCGCGCCGGCGGCCTGGCCGTCGGACGTCCGCGCCCGCGGCGGCCGGACCGGGTTGACCGGCAGCGCCCGCGCGAGCCTCTGCCCGGGAGGTTAGCGGCCCGGTGGGCGCCCCGACCAGCGTCCCGCCGGTGTCGCCCGGCGGTCAGTCGGACTCGACCGTGACGGTGCTCGGCTTGGCGCTGCGCTCGTCGACGGTCGGCTTCGTCGGCCGCTTGCCGTTCTCGCCGGTGCTGGTGATCTTTGTCGGGGTGGCGCCCCGACCGCCCTCGCCCGGTACGGCGGCCACGGTCGGCTCACCCTCCACCCCGGCGCCGGCGGCGTCGCCGTCCACCGTGGTCACCGGCTCGGCGGCCGGACGGCTCTGCGCGGCGTCGACCGCGGCACCGCCGCCGGCCGGTTCCCTGGCTCCCGCCGGGGTGTCCGCCGCCGCCGCCGGCTCCGTGCCGCTGGCGGAGACCGGCGCCCTGCCGTTGGCGGAAACGGGCGCCCTGCCGTTGGCCGGCGCCGGCGCGCTGCCCCTGCCGGTGTCCGGCTCCTTACCCTTGCCCGGGCCCGAGCCGCCACCGGTCGCGCCGGCCAGCGCGCCGGGGCTGACCGGGGTCGCCGCCAGACCGGCCGGCATCGGGGCGCTGGCCTCCTGCAACTGCAGCTCGGCGAGCCTGCGCTGGACCTCGTCGGACTCCTGCCGGGACTTCCAGGTCGCCTGCCGCAGGTCGGCCAGCTCCTGCTGGGCCTGCGCGATCTCCAGCATCACCTGGGCGAGCTGCTGCCGGCCGGCGGCCATCTCCTGCTGGGTGGCGGCGAGGTGCTGCTGGGTGGTGGCCAGGTGCTGCTGGGTGGTGGCCGCGTACTCCTCGAACTGGCGTCGGGACGCGGCGACGTGCTCGTCGGCCTTACGGCGCTTGTCGGCGGCGTCGGCCTCGGACCGGCGGAGCAGCTCCGCGGCCTCGTCCTCGGCCCGGCGCCGCATGGTGAGCGCGTCCTGTTCGGCGGCCTCGCGGACCGCCGCCGCACCCTGCTCGATCTCGTTCCGCTTGGCCGCGTACCCGGTCTCCAGCTCGGCCTGCCGGGTCTTGTGCAGCTTCTCCAGCTCGTTGTGCCGGGTGGTGTGCTGCTTGTCCAGCTCGTCGCGGCGCTTGGCGAACTCCTGCTCGGCGGTCGCGCGGCGCCGGGCCAGGTCCTTGTCGGCCGCCGCCCGTCGGGAGTTGACCTCCTGCTCCACGCCGGCCCGCCAGGCGCCCAGCTCCTGCTGCGTCTGGGCGCGGGCGTGCTGGACGTACGCCTCGGTTTCGCTCCGCATCCGCTGGACGTACGCCTCGACCTCGGCCCGGTTGCGCTTGCCGGCATCGGCGGCCTCGGTGGTCAGCCGGGTGGCCTCCTGCCGGGCCCGGCCGCGGGTGGCCTTCGCCGCCTCCTCGACGTCGTCGACGATCTTCTTGGCCTCCTGGAGGGCCTTGGCGTGGGTGGCCCGGCCGGCCTCGGCGGCGGACTCGGTGAGGCGCTTGGCCTCCTGCTGCGCCTTGGCGTGCATCTCCTTGGCGGCCTCGCGGAGCTGGGTCGCCTCCTGCTGGGCCTTGGCCAGGGCCTCCTTGGCCGACTCGCGCAGCCGGGTGGCCTCCTGCTGGGCCCGCGTGTGGATCTCTTTGGCGGTGTCCCGGAGCTGGGTGGCCTCCTGCTGGGCCTTGGCCAGCGCATCCTGGGCCGTCTTGCGCAGCTTCTCCGCCTCGGCCTTGGCGGCCTTCAAGCTGGCGTCGGCCTCGGCCTTGGCGGCCTTCAAGCTGGCGTCGGCCTCGGCCTTGGCGGCCTTCAAGCTGGCGTCGGCCTCGGCCTTGGCGGCCTTCAAGCTGGCGTCGGCCTCGGACTTGCGGGCGGCGGTGTGTCGCTCCTCCTCGGCCCGCCGGGCGGCGAGGGCGATCTCGAAGTCCTTGAGCGCCTGGGCGGCCTGCTTCCGGGCCTCCTCGATGATGTGCTCGGCGGCCGCCCGCCGGGCCTCGATCTCCTCGTTGGCGGAGGTGAGGATGTCGTCCGCCTGCTCCTCGGCCATGATGAGGATCTGTTCGACCCGGGGGCCGAGGTGCCGGAACGAGGCGCGGTCTACCACGCCAATCTGCTTGCGCACCTGGGCGAGGTCGCGTTGCAGCACCTCGACCTGGCCGGCCAGCTTGTGGATCTGCGTGTACGCCTGCTCACGCTCGGCCGTCAGGGTTGCGATCTCGTGCTCCGCACGAGCGACGTACCGGTCGACCTGTCGTTTCTCGTACCCCCGCAGAGCGGACTCGAAGCTGGGCTCCGTGGTCACGTCCCCGCCGAGAGCGAACAGTTCCTCGCCGTGCGACATGCCCCCATCCTCACACGCATCCGGCTCTGCTGGGGCGATACGGACGCCCCTGTTGGGACCTACTTCACTGATCCGGCCGAATCGGCGGGAAACGCATGACGGCGCGGGGTTCCACCGGTTACCCGGTGTCACCCCGCGCCGTGGATCATGCCCCGATGCGGGTGATGCTCAGCTGGCCGTTTCGGCGATGGCCCGCCCCTCGGAGCCCTCCTTCTTGGCCGGCTCCGGCTTGGCCGAGGCCACCGGCATGCCCGGCACGATGCCGGCGAGACCGGAGAGCATCTGACCGAGCTGGGAGGTGACGGCGTCCTTCTGCCGGGTGAGGTCCTCGACCTCGCGGCGGGCCGCCTGGGTGGTCAGCTCGGCCTCGGTGCGGGCCTCGCTGAGCAGGCGCTGCGACTCGGCCTTGGCCTCGTAGAGCGTCTTGTCGGCCAGCGCCTTGGCCTTCTCCACCGTGTCGTTGGCGCTGCGCTCGGACTCGACCCGGCGGGCCTCGGCCCGCTGCTCGATCTCCTTGGCCCGCTCCTGCGCGGCCCGGGCCCGCTGCTCGGCCTCGCTGACCAGCTTCTGGGTCTGCGAGACCTGGGCGGCGTGCCGCTCGGACTCCTCGCGTTCGGCCTTCTCCCGCCGCTCGGCGAGCTGGAGCTCCAGGGCCTGCAGGTCCTTGTCGCGCTTGTCGCGCGCGTCGGTGAGCAGCTTGGTCGCCTCGGCGCGCTTCTCCTCGGCCTCCCGCGCGGCCTTGGCCCGCTGCTGGGTGATCTCCCGCTCGGCGGTCGCCCGCAGGGTGGCGACCTCACGCTCGACGGTGGACTTCAGCTCGGCCACCTCGTGCGCGGTGACGGTACGCAGCTGCTTGGTCTCCCGGTCGGCGTCCGCGCGCAGCGTGTCCGCCTCGCGGCGGGCCTGGACCCGGACCTCCGCGGCCTCCCGCTCGGCGGCGGTGCGGGCGCTGCCAGCCTCCCGCTCCGCGTTGGCCTTCATCGCGGCGGCCTCGGCGCGGGCCTTGTCGGTGATCTCGCGGGCCTCGAGGCGGGCGGCGGAGAGGATGCCCTCCGACTCGCGCTTGGCCTCGTTGCGGTGGTCGTTGGCCTGCTCCTCGGCCAGCCGGAGGATCTGCTCGACACGGGTGCCCAGGCCGGAGAGGGTCGGCCGGCTGTTCTCCTCGAGCTGCTTGTTGGTGTCGGTGAGCTTCTGCTCCAGCGCGTTCTGGCGCTGCTCGGCCTGGCGGAGCCGGCGCTGGGCGTCGTTCATCCGCTGCTCGGCCTCGGCGCGGGCCTGCTCGGACTGGGTCAGCGCGGCGGTCAGCCGACCGATGAAGTCATCGACCTGACCGGTGTTGTATCCGCGCAGGCCAACGGTGAAATCGGGCTGAGAGTTCGCGTTATCGAAGAACGCAAGAGGGGAGGACTGCTGCTGGGGCATTGGGACATACTCGCAGACGCCCCAGGGTGCTTCGCAAGAGCGGTGGGCAGCTTTCGTGTCCTCATTACATGGTCAACTTCGGGGGCCGACACGACCGGACCAAACGGCGATCTTGGCAGGTCCCGGGCGGGTCGGACGTCAGCCGAGGTGAGCGGGAAAAGGGCCGCGGGACGATGCCCGCGGCCCTTTGTCAGCCGTGACTCGAATGGTGTGCCGGGTGGTGAAAAGGCAATGGGCGCCTCGCCGCAATGGTCATCCCGGCATCACCCGTACGGCTCAGTGGCCGCGGAACCGGTTGATCGCCGTTTCGTGTCGGGCGCGCAGCTCGGTGTCGCGGACGCCGAGGCCGTCGGTCGGCGCGAGGCACCGGACCCCGACCTTGCCCTGGTGCGCGTTGCGGTGCACCTCGTACGCGGCCTGGCCGGTCTGCTCCAGCGGGTAGGTCTTCGACACCGTCGGGTGGATCTGGCCGAGCGCCACGAGCCGGTTGGCCTGCCAGGCCTCGTGGTAGTTGGCGAAGTGGCTGCCGACGATCCGCTTGAGGTGCATCCAGAGGTACCGGTTGTCGTACTGGTGCTGGTAGCCGCTGGTGGAAGCGCAGGTGACGATGGTGCCGCCGCGCTTGGCCACGTAGACGCTGGCGCCGAAGGTCTCCCGGCCGGGGTGCTCGAAGACGATGTCCGGGTCCTCGCCGCCGGTCAGCTCGCGGATCCGCTCACCGAAGCGGCGCCACTCGTCCGGGTCCTGGGTCTCCTCGTCCTTCCAGAACCGGAAGCCCTCGGCCGCGCGGTCGATGACCAGCTCGGCGCCCATCTTCCGGCACAGCTCGGCCTTCTCGGGGGAGGAGACCACGCAGACCGGGATGGCCCCGCCGTTGAGCGCCATCTGGGTGGCGTAGCCGCCCAGGCCGCCGGAGGCGCCCCAGATCAGCACCACGTCGCCCTGCTTCATGTTGGCCCCGTGGTGGGAGACCAGCTGCCGGTACGCGGTGGAGTTGACCAGCCCGGGGCTGGCCGCCTCCTCCCAGCTCAGGTGGCGCGGCTTGGGCATCAGCTGGTTGGCCTTGACCACGGCCACCTCGGCGAGGCCGCCGAAGTTGGTCTCGAAGCCCCAGATCCGCTGCTGCGGGTCGAGCATGGTGTCGTCGTGGCCGGCCGCATCCTCCAGCTCGACGGAGAGGCAGTGCGCGACCACCTCGTCGCCGGCCTTCCACTTCGTCACGCCGGGCCCGGTCCGCAGCACCACGCCGGCCGCGTCCGAGCCGACCACGTGGTACGGCAGGTCGTGCCGGCGGGTCAGCTCGGAGAGCCGGCCGTACCGCTGGAGGAACTTGAACGTCGGCAGCGGCTCGAAGATGCTGGTCCAGACGGTGTTGTAGTTGATCGCGCTGGCCATCACCGCGACCAGGGCCTCGCCCGGGCCGAGCTCCGGGGTGGGCACCTCCTGCAGGTGCAGGGCCTTGCGCGGGTCCTTGTCCCGGGTGGCCATCCCGTCGAACATCCGGGTGTCCTCCGCGCGCACCACCACGCCTCGGTAGGTCTCCGGTACCGGCAGGCCGGCGAGGCCGGCGAGCTCCCGCTCGGGCTGCGCCGAGCCCTCCGCCGCCATGATCGCTTCGAGGATGTCCTGCACGGTGACCTCCCGTTCGTCCGCACCCACGCCGGGGGCAGGGGTGCTGCCATCGTCGGCGCCGGTGCGACCGACCGCCATGTCGGCAATCGACACATCCGGCATCGGTCGCGCTCCTTGTGGGGCCGCACGTTACTGAACGGTAGCTAGGGCGGGAAGCCCTCTGTGAAAAACTGCATCGACCGATGCGTGGAGGTGTCCGTGGGAACGGGGTACCGCGCACCGCCGCGCTCGTTCCCGCGTGATGGGACGGAACCCCGACGACCTTCGTCGACCCGGGGGCCGGTCAGTGGCCGGCGGCCGGCTCGACCAGCTCGACCAGGACACCGCCGGCGTCCTTCGGGTGGACGAAGTTGATCCAGGAGTCGGCGGTGCCGCGCTTCGGGGTCTCGTAGAGCAGTCGCACGCCGCGCTCGCGCAGCGCCGCGCAGGCCGCGTCGATGTCCGCCACCGTGTACGCGACCTGCTGCACGCCCGGTCCGTTCCGGTCCAGGAACTTGGCGATGGTCGACTCCGGCGTCAGCGGGGCGAGCAGTTGCACGCAGCCGCCCTCGGTGGTCGGGCCGACGGCCAGCATCGCCTCGCGTACGCCCTGCTCGGTGTTGGTCTCGGTGTGCACGCAGCGCATCCCGAAGGTGCGCTCGTAGAAGTCGATCGCGGCGTCCAGGTCGGCCACGGCGATCCCGACGTGGTCGATGCGGCGCAGCCCGATGTCTGTGACGTAGTCCGCACTGGGCTCGGCGGGGGAGTTCTCTGCCATGGCGCTAGTCTGACCGAACAATCGTTAAGGCGTACAGGTCGGCACCCCCCCTTCGGAGGCAGGCATGGCTTCGGTGATCGTCAGCGGCGCGCGGACCCCCATGGGTCGGCTGCTGGGCAACCTCAAGGACCTCCCGGCGACGAAGCTCGGCGGGGTGGCGATCAAGGCCGCGCTGGAGCGCGCCGGCGTCGCCCCGGACCAGGTGCAGTACGTGATCATGGGTCAGGTGCTCCAGGCCGGCGCCGGTCAGATCCCGGCCCGCCAGGCGGCGGTCGAGGCGGGCATCCCGATGTCCGTGCCGGCGCTGACCATCAACAAGGTCTGCCTCTCCGGCCTGGACGCGATCGCCCTGGCCGACCAGCTCATCCGGGCCGGCGAGTTCGACATCGTGGTGGCCGGCGGCATGGAGTCGATGACCAACGCCCCGCACCTGCTGCTCGGCCAGCGCAGCGGCTACAAGTACGGCGACGTCACGATCAAGGACCACATGGCCCTCGACGGGCTCAGCGACGCCTGGGACTGCTGCTCGATGGGCGAGTCGACCGAGCGGCACGGCGTGAAGCACGGCATCACCCGCGAGGAGCAGGACGCCTTCGCCGCGGCCAGCCACCAGCGGGCCGCCGCCGCGCAGAAGAACGGCCACTTCGCCGACGAGATCAGCCCGGTGATCATCCCGCAGCGCAAGGGCGACCCGCTGGTGATCAGCGAGGACGAGGGCATCCGCCCGGACACCACCGCCGAGTCGCTGGCCAAGCTCCGCCCGGCATTCGCCAAGGACGGCACGATCACCGCCGGCAGCTCCTCGCCGATCTCCGACGGCGCCGCCGCGGTGGTCGTGATGAGCAAGGCCAAGGCCAAGGAGCTGGGGCTGACCTGGCTGGCCGAGATCGGCGCGCACGGCAACGTCGCCGGCCCGGACAACTCCCTGCACTCGCAGCCGTCCAACGCCATCAACCACGCCCTCAAGAAGGGCGGCCTCAGCGTCGCCGACCTCGACCTCATCGAGATCAACGAGGCGTTCGCCCAGGTCGGCATCCAGTCCGCCCGGGACCTCGGGATCAGCACCGACAAGGTGAACGTCAACGGCGGCGCGATCGCGCTCGGCCACCCGATCGGCATGTCCGGCGCCCGGCTGGTGCTCACCCTGGCGCTGGAGCTGAAGCGGCGCGGCGGCGGCACCGGCGCGGCCGCGCTCTGCGGCGGTGGCGGCCAGGGCGACGCGCTGATCATCCACGTACCGGCGGGCGGCGAGACGCAGCAGTGAGTGAGACCGTCGAGAACGCCCCGGCGGCGGCCACCGCATCGGTGCGCCGCAGCCGGGACGTACCGATGCTGGTGGAGCGGGCCCGCGCGGGTGACCCCCGCGCGGTGGCCCGCCTGATCACCCTGGTCGAGTCCGGCGACGAAGTGCTGCCGCAGGTCGCGGCGGCCCTCGCGCCGTACGCCGGGCAGGCCCAGGTGGTGGGCCTGACCGGGTCCCCGGGCGTGGGCAAGTCGACCACCACCAACGAGCTGGTCCGGGCGCTGCGGGCGCGCGGCCACCGGGTCGGCGTGCTGGCCATCGACCCGTCCAGCCCGTTCACCGGCGGCGCGATCCTCGGTGACCGGGTCCGGATGCAGGACCACGCCACCGACCCGGGCGTCTACATCCGCTCGATGTCCAGCCGGGGCCACCTCGGCGGGTTGTCCGCGGCGACCCCGCAGGCGGTCCGGGTGCTCGAGGGCGCCGGCTGCGACGTGGTGCTGGTGGAGACCGTCGGCGTCGGGCAGGCCGAGGTGGAGGTGGCCTCGCTGGCCGACACCACGCTGGTGCTGCTCGCCCCGGGCATGGGCGACGCGATCCAGGCGGTCAAGGCCGGCATCCTGGAGATCGCCGACGTCTTCGTGGTCAACAAGGCCGACCGGGACGGCGCCGACGCCGCCGTCCGCGACATCCAAGGCATGATCGCCCTGGGCGAGCGGGGTCCCGGCGAGTGGCGGCCGCAGGTGGTGCGTGCCGTCGCCACGCGGGCCGAGGGCATCGACGACATCGCCGCCGCGATCGACAAGCACCGCGGCTGGCTGGAGCAGCACGACGAGCTGCGCCGCCGCCGCGAGGCGCGGGCCGCCGCCGAGGTCGAGGCCATCGCCCTGGGTGTGCTGCGCAACCGGATCGGGTCCCTGCGCGACGGTACGGAGCTGCCGACGCTCGCCGCCAAGGTGGCCGAGGGCGCCATCGACCCGTACGCGGCCGCCGGCGAGCTGCTGGCCCAGCTCGGCGCCTGAGCGGTCCACAGCGGACCGGACCCACCCAGTACGCTCGCACCGCCTCACGGCCGTGGGGCGGTGCGCGGGTGTGTGGTGGGGGAAGTGCATGGCTGACGAGGCGACCCAGGAGCTGTCGGTGACGCCGGACGCGGTGGCGGGCGGCACGACGCACGTCTCGGACGAGGTGGTGGAGAAGATCGCGGTGGCCGCCGCGAGGTCCGTGCCCGGGGTGGCCGAGCTGGGCGGGGACGTGGCCCGGTTCTTCAACGCGGTGCTCGACAAGGTCGGGCTGAACCAGGTGGGGGACGCCCGGCGGGGCTGCTCGGCGCACGTCACGGACGGCGCGGCGGTGGTCAACCTGGTGCTGGTGATCGAGGGCGGCCGCCCGGTGCCCGAGGTGGCCGACGCGGTGCGCTCCGCGGTGACGGCGGCGGTCGAGGCGTACGGGCTGCGGGTCGACGAGATCAACATCCGGGTCGACGACGTGGCCCTCGGCGGTCCGGCGGTGCCGTCGGCCTGACCAGGTTACCGGCCGGTACGGACTTCCTTAGTGATCGTTCAGGCAGCCGTTCTACACTCGGACTTCAGTCGAGGACTCGAGGAGGAGCTCCGCGGATGAACGCCGACGAGATCGCCGCCGGACGGGCACGCTGGCAGGCCCGCTACGACGCCGCGCGCAAGCGGGACGCGGACTTCACCACGCTCTCCGGGATGACCGTGGATCCGGTGTACGGCCCGCCGGAGGACACCGCCTACCCAGGCTTCGAGCGGATCGGCTGGCCGGGGGAGTTCCCGTACACCCGGGGGTTGTACCCGACCGGCTACCGCGGGCGGACCTGGACGATCCGGCAGTTCGCCGGCTTCGGCAACGCCCAGCAGACCAACGAGCGCTACAAGATGATCCTCGGCGCCGGCGGCGGCGGGCTCTCCGTGGCGTTCGACATGCCGACGCTGATGGGCCGGGACTCCGACGACCCGCAGGCGCTCGGCGAGGTCGGCCACTGCGGCGTCGCGATCGACACCGCCACCGACATGCAGGCGCTCTTCGACGGCATCGACCTGGCCGGCGTCACGACGTCGATGACCATCTCCGGCCCGGCGGTGCCGGTCTTCTGCATGTACCTGGTCGCCGCCGAGCGGCAGGGCGCCGACCTGTCCAAGTTGGACGGGACGTTGCAGACCGACATCTTCAAGGAGTACATCGCGCAGAAGGAGTGGCTCTTCGACCCGGAGCCGCACCTGCGCCTGATCGGCGACCTGATGGAGTACTGCGCCCGGGAGATCCCGCGGTACAAGCCGCTGTCGGTCTCCGGGTACCACATCCGCGAGGCCGGCTCGACCGCCGCGCAGGAGCTGGCGTACACCCTGGCCGACGGGTTCGGCTACGTGGAGCTGGGGCTGTCGCGCGGGCTCGACGTGAACGTCTTCGCCCCGGGGCTGAGCTTCTTCTTCGACTCGCACGTGGACTTCTTCGAGGAGATCGCGAAGTTCCGGGCCGCCCGCCGGATCTGGGCCCGCTGGCTGCGCGACGTCTACGGCGCCACCAGCGAGAAGGCGCTCTGGCTGCGGTTCCACACGCAGACCGCCGGGGTGTCGCTGACCGCTCCGCAGCCGGTCAACAACGTGGTGCGGACCGCCGTCGAGGCGCTCGCCGCGGTGCTCGGCGGGACCAACTCGCTGCACACCAACGCCCTCGACGAGACCCTGGCGCTGCCCACCGACGAGTCCGCCGAGATCGCCCTGCGTACCCAGCAGGTGCTGATGGAGGAGACCGGGGTGATCAACGTGGCCGACCCGCTCGGCGGGTCGTGGTACGTCGAGGCGCTCACCGACAAGATCGAGGCCGAGGCCGAGGAGATCTTCGCCCGGATCCGCCAGCTCGGCGGCGAGGGGCCGCACCAGATCGGGCCGATGACCTCGGGCATCCTGCGCGGCATCGAGGACGGCTGGTTCACCAGCCACATCGCCGAGTCGGCCTTCGTCTACCAGCAGGCGCTGGAGAAGGGCGACAAGAGGATCGTCGGGGTCAACTGCCACACCGGCACGATCGCCAAGGACCTGGAGATCCTGCGCATCTCGCACGAGGTGGAGCTGGAGCAGCGCCGGGTGCTGGCCGAGCGCAAGACCGCCCGCGACGAGGCCGCGGTCAAGGTCGCCGTCGACCGTATGGTCGAGGTCAGCCGTACCGACGAGAACATGATCCCGGCCATGCTGGCCGCGGTCCGCGCCGAGGCCACCCTCGGCGAGATCTGCGACGCCCTCCGCGCCGAGTGGGGCATCTACCGCGAACCCGCCCGCTTCTGACCCACTCACCCTCCGCGATCTTGCATTTCGGGCCCGCCTGATGCGACATCTGTCGCATTTGCCGGGGCGGAAAGGGCAAGATCGCGGAGGGGTGGCGGGGGCGGCGGCGAGAGGGGCGGTGAGCAGGGTGAGAACTGCAACTGTCGCCGTCGCGGTTGATCTGAGTTCGGCGGGGTCCGTGCGAGACTAGATAACCATGAGCGACCCACGGATCACCTCGTCGATCTTCACCCGCGGCGCGGTCGACCTCAGCGCGCTGCGCGGCACACCGGCCCCCGCCCGTCCCACCACACCGGCCCAGTCCGGCCCGCCCACCGGTCTTCCGGGCACTCCCGCCGGCGGCGGGGTGGCCGTGATCGACGTGACCGAGGAGACCTTCCAGACGGAGGTCCTCGAACGCTCACTGAGCACACCGGTGATCGTGGACTTCTGGGCCGAGTGGTGCGAGCCGTGCAAGCAGCTCTCCCCGGTGCTGGAGCGGCTGGCCGCCGAGGGCGACGGCGCATGGGTGCTCGCCAAGGTGGACGTGGACGCCAACCCGCGGATCGCCCAGATGTTCCGGGTGCAGGGCATCCCGATGGTCTACGCCGTGGTCGGTGGCCAGCCGATCGACGCCTTCTCCGGCGTGGTGCCGGAGGCCCAGCTCCGCCAGTGGATCGGTGCCGTGCTCCAGGCCGGCGGCGTCGCCGTCGCCGAGCCCGAGGACCCCCGGCTCGACGAGGCCGACGACGCGCTGATGAGCGGCGACCTGGACACCGCCGAGCAGGCGTACCGGAAGATCCTGGCCGAGTCGCCGGCGGACGCCGCGGCCGAGGCCGGGCTCGCCCAGGTCAGCCTGGCCCGCCGGGTCGCCGGCGCCGACCCGCAGGCCGCGCTCACCACCGCCGAGGGCGCCCCCGACGACGTCGAGGCCCAGCTCCTCGCCGCCGACATCGAGGTGCTCAGCGGGATGGCGGAGCAGGCCTACCGGCGGCTGGTCGGATTGGTCCGGCGGACGGCCGGCGACGACCGGGAGAAGGTACGCCAGCACCTGGTCTCGCTCTTCACCATCGCCGGCCCGGACGACCCCGCGGTCGCCTCGGCCCGCCGGGCCCTGGCCAGCGCCCTGTTCTGAGTCCATAGCACCCCAGCGCGGGCCGGCGTTCCGGCCGGCCCGCCCGATCATCGAGGACGGGAGCTCATGATGCGCCGGATCGCCGTCCTCGACGCGCCGACCAACCTGGGACTGCGCCCACCCACGTCCACCTCGGTGCCGGGCTGCGCCAAGGCGCCCGGCGCGCTGCGCGACCACGGCCTGCTCGCCCGGCTGCGCGCCCGGGACGCGGGCTGCATTACCCCGCCCCGGTACGACCCCGGTGACTGGCGCCCCGGCGACGGCGTCTGCCACGCCCGGGAGATCTCCGGGTATTCGGTGGCGCTGGCCGACCGGATCGGCGCGATCATCGACCGCGGCGAGTTCCCGCTGGTGGTCGGCGGGGACTGCTCGGTGCTGCTCGGCTCCGCGCTGGCCATGCACCGGCTCGGCGAGGCGGTCGGCGGCCGGATCGGGCTGGTTTTTGTGGACGGCCACTCCGACTTCCGGCACCCCGGCAACGCCTCCTACGTCGGCGCGGCGGCGGGTGAGGACCTCGCCCTGGTCACTGGGCGGGGGCAGGCAGACCTGGCCGCCATCGAGGGGCGCCGCCCGTACTTCCGGGACATCGACGTGGTGGTCCTCGGCATCCGGGCACAGGACGAATACCGCCTGGACCTGCAGGCCGCCGGCATCACCACCCGGCCGGTGCCGGCGCTGCGCGCCGAGGGTGCCGCCCGGACCGCCCAGTGGGCGCACGACCAGCTCGCCGACTGCGCCGGCTACTGGGTGCACATCGACGTGGACGTGCTCGACCCGGCGGTGATGCCGGCGGTGGACGCCCCGGACCCGGGCGGGATCGCCTTCGCCGAGCTGGAGATCCTCCTCGCCGGCCTGGTCGACACGCCGCACTGCCTCGGCGTCGAGCTGACCGTCTTCGACCCCGACTACGACCCCGACGGCTCGTACGCGGCCGAGATCGTCAACACCGTGGTGTCCGGGTTGGCGCCGGTCTCGGCGCCGGCCGCGACGCCGCCGCGGCTGCTGCCGGCCACCCCGACGCCACCGTCCCCGAGGCGAAGTAACGGGCGTCCCCGGCCGAGCGGCCTGGCCGCCCCGGCGCCCGCCGTGACGCCGGCTCCCGCGGTGGCGGTCGAGCCGATCGGTCCGGTCGCCGGGGACGTCACGTCGATGGACGCCGCCGATCCGGTCCAGCCGGACGGTCCCGAGCCGGTGGGGCCGCGCGCCCCGGCAGGACCCGCGTTGTTGCGCCGGACGGCGCCGCCGGAGGTGGAACCCGCGCACGAGCCGGGCGACGACGATTCCCCCGGGCCGAGCGCCGGCATCGCCTGACCGGGCCCGCGGTCTTCGCGGCGGCGCCGGCACGCTGCCTGCCGGACCTGGTGGCCCGCCGGCGAACCGACGCCACCGGGGATCAGCGGGCGGCGAGGGCGCGGAGGAAGCGCCCGCTGATCGGCACCGCGCTGTCCGTGCTCGACCCGCCCTGCTCGACGAAGACCGCGAACGCCACGTCACCCTGCCAGCCGACGAACCAGGCGTGGGTGTGCGCCGGGTTGTTGTCGTACTCGGCGGTGCCGGTCTTGCCGTAGACCGGCTCGCCGGGGACGTCCTTCAGGGCGCTCGCCGTGCCGGCGGTGACCACCGCGCGCATCATCGCCTTCAGCGCCGCGACGGACTCCGCCTTGAGGGCGGGCCCGGCCGGGGTGGGCTGCTGCGGCGCCGGGTCCAGCACCAGCTTCGGCTGCTCCCAGTGGCCCCGGGCGACGGCGGCGGTGGCGCCGGCCATCGCGAGCGGACTGACCACGGTGGTGCCCTGGCCGATCGCCGCGGCGGCCTGCTCGGTGGCGGAGCCGCCGGTGGAGACGGTGCCGGTGAAGACGTCGGCGCCGAGGTCCCACTTCGCCTCCAGGCCGAGGGTACGGCCGGTGACGGCGAGCCCGTCCGGGCCGAGCTTCGGGGCCAGCGAGGCGAAGGCGGTGTTGCAGGACTTCGCGAAGTCGGTGGTGAACGGCACGGAGCCGAGCTCGAAGTTGTCGGAGTTCTTGAACGGCCGACCGTCCACCACGAACGTCTTCGGGCAGGCGACCGTCGCCTCCGGGGTCACCGCGCCCTTGTCCAGCAGGGCGAGCGCGCTGACCGTCTTGAACGTCGAGCCGGGCGGCACCTGGGCGGTGAAGGCGACGTTCTCCCCGGCCGGGCCGGGCCCGTTGGCCGCGGCGAGCACCGCGCCGTCGCTGATCCGGACCGCCACCAGGGCGGAGCGCCGCTTCTCCCCGCGCAGCGCTGCGTCGGCGGCGTTCTGGGTGGCCACGTCGAGGGTGGTCTTCAACGGCTGTCCGGCCTTCGGTTCGCTGCGGAACACCTCCGCGCCGGTCGTCACGCCGGGCTCGCCGACCTTGGGGCGTTCGGTGACCACGGTGAGCCCGGGAACGCCGCGCAGGCGGTCGTCGTACCGGCCCTGGAGGCCGCCGTGGCCGACCAGGTCGCCGGCGACGTACCGGTCGGGGTGCGCCTTCAGGTCGTCGGCCTGCGCCGGGTCGACCGAGCCGAGCAGCGCGCGGGCGAACTCCCGGGTCGGCGCCAGGTCGAGCTTCTCGGCCCGGAACTTGGTGCCGGGCAGGTCGTAGATCCGCGGGCGGATCTGCCGGTACGCCTCGTCGCGCAGCGTCACCACCTCGACGAACGCCCCAGGCTCCGCCTCGGCGAGGCGCTTGGGCAGGTCCGACAGGTCGACCGGCGGGGTGAGCGCCGGCCGGATCGCCTTGAACGCGGCGTCGAGCTGCCGGCTGAGCGCCTTCACGTCGGTGACCTCGCTCGGCTGCAGCCCGACCCGGACCACCGGTCGGGGCGCGACGATCGGGGCGGCTGCGCCGTCCAGGACCCCGGCCCGCGGCGCGGCATCCCGGCGCAGCGCCAGCCGGTCGCCCTCCTCCAGCTGCTCCTGCACCAGCGCCGGCTCCCAGATCACCTGCCACTGGTCGTCGCCGCCGCGCTTGAGCCGTACCGGCCGGTCGTACGCCCAGCGGGTCTGCCCCGGCAGCGTCCAGGCGACCTCCACCTGGACGGCCGCAATGTCCGCGGTGACCTTGGCGTTGCCCTTGCGCTTCAGCGCCGGCGGGGTGTCCACCAGCTCCCCGGAGAGCCCCCGGATCTCCTTGATCACCTCGGCCGCCGGCACCCGGGCGCCGGTCGCCTCGATGAAGCCGACCGCGTGCAGGTCGCCGGAGCGCCAGCCGGCCAGGAACGCGTCGACGCTGTGCTCGGGGCCGTCCTCGGTCGAGCACCCGGCCAGCGCCCCGGCGGCGAGCACGGCGGCGGCCACCGCCGCGACGACAGGCCGGAGCCGGGGGCGGCGACGACGAACGGGGTACGACAGGAGCATGAAGCTGTCCCTCCGGTACGAAACTGGTCTGCACGCTAGTACGGGCCGCGCTTCCCCACCGCCCCGCCACCGCTGCGACGTGCGGAAAGACGGGACTGTGGCAGTGTGATGAACATCGCGAGCCGGGGTATTCCGCGACCGGCCGACCACGTACCCGCAACGGGTGAAAGGACAGAGTCCCGATCCGGACGTCCGGCCGGTGGTCCGCCGACGAAGGGGCAGAGCGGTAGGGCCTAGGCTGGGCGGAGAGTGACCCACAACGCGGTGGGTCGAGGGGAGTGGCACCGATGGACCGGCGTCCGGCGATCAAACCGGGACCCGACCTCCGGCAGGCTGACACCGGCCGGGACGACAGCTTCGATTCGGCGACCGACGGGGATGGTTTCGGCCATCTCGACACAGGCGCGACCGGGATGACCGGTTCGAGCGTCGACACGCTCTACGACCTGGGCCCGCCGACGCAGGCGCTGGGCGACGACGTGGAGGACGCCGAACTCGACGAACCGGTACCGAACGCGGAGCGCCTGGTGGCCCAGGCGGTCGCGCTGGCCGGTGACGACCACGACGCGGCGACCCTGGTCGGCCGTTTCTGGCGGTTCGCGCCGGACGAGGAGCTGATCGGCTTCACGGCCGAGGAGATGCTCGACGCGGCCCGGGCGCACCGGGACCTGGCCCAGCAGCGGGTTCCCGGCGAGTTGAAGCTGCGCATCCACGAGCCGGACGCCGAACAGCACCACAGCGTCATCGAGATCGTCACCGACGACATGCCGTTCCTGGTCGACTCGGTGACCGCCCTGCTCAACTCGCACCACCTCGACGTGCACCTGCTGGTCCACCCCCTGGTGGTGGTCCGCCGGGAGCCGCTGGGCCGGTTGACCGAGGTGTCGGCCGACGTCGAACCGGACGACGCGATCGCCGGCGACCTGGTCGAGAGCTGGATGCGGATCGAGATCGACCCGGTGCGCGACGCGGCCGACCGGGAGAAGCTCCGCCGGGAGCTGCAGCGGGTGCTCACCGACGTCCGTGAGGCCGTGGAGGACTGGCCCAAGATGCGGCAGCGGGCCCTCGCGCTCGCCGACGAGCTGGCCTCCGCACGGACCTCGGACAACCGGCCGCCGGTGCCGGAGAAGGACATCACCGACTCGGTCGAGCTGCTGCGCTGGCTGGCGCACGACCACTTCACCTTCCTCGGGTACCGCGAGTACCGGCTGGTCGACACCGACGGCGGGGAGGGCGGGCAGGCGCTGGAGGCCCTGCTCGGGACCGGGCTGGGGATCCTCCGCTCCGACTCACCGGAGGCCCGGGCGCTGTCGTCGATGACCCCCGAGGCGCACGAGAAGGTGCTGGAGAAGCGCCTGCTGATCATCACGAAGGCCAACTCGCGGGCCACCGTGCACCGCTCGGCCTACCTCGACTACATCGGCTTCAAGATCTTCAATGACGCCGGCGAGGTGGTCGGGGAGCGGCGCTTCCTGGGTCTCTTCTCCACCGCGGCGTACCGGACCAGTGTGCGCGAGCTGCCGGTGGTCCGCCGCAAGGTCGCCGAGGTGCTCGACCGCTCCGGGCTGAGCCAGCGCAGCCACTCCGGCAAGGACCTGCTGCAGATCCTGGAGACCTACCCGCGCGACGAGCTGTTCCAGATCAAGACCGACGACCTGTACCACGCGGTGATCGGCGTGCTGCGGATGGCCGGTCGCCGGCAGCTGCGGGTCTTCCTGCGCCGGGACGCGTACGGGCGGTTCATCTCCTGCCTCATCTACCTGCCCCGGGACCGGTTCACCACCCAGAACCGCCTGCGCATGCAGGACATCCTGCTCCGCGAGCTGAACGGCGTCGGGGTGGACTACACCACCCGGGTCACCGAGTCGATGCTGGCCCGGTTGCACTTCATCGTCCGGACCGACCCGACCAACCCGCCCGGCGAATTCGACGCCGACCTGCTCGCCGAGGAGCTGGCCGACGCGACCCGGCTCTGGGACGACGACTACCGGCTGGTGCTGGAGCGCAAGCTCGGCGACGAGCAGGCCAAGCACCTGTTCAGCCGGTACGCCGACGCGTTCCCGGAGGGCTACAAGGACGGGCACACGCCGTACGAGGCGA
The DNA here is from genome assembly GCF_033804685.1 of Micromonospora sp. RTP1Z1. NCBI lineage: Bacteria > Bacillati > Actinomycetota > Actinomycetes > Micromonosporales > Micromonosporaceae > Micromonospora > Micromonospora sp. RTP1Z1. The sequence continues at coordinate 3,279 of NZ_JAPFQV010000075.1, read as the reverse complement.
TGAAGGACCTGGCCAAGCTGGAGCTGCTGGAGGAGCCCGGCCAGCTCGAGATGCACCTGTTCCGCAAGCAGTTCGCGCCGCGGCCGGGCCGGCCGGGCGCGGACGTCGACGAGACGATGGACGTCCGGTTCAAGGTCTACCGGTACGGCGAGCCGATGATGCTCTCCGCCGTGCTGCCGGTGCTGCACTCGCTCGGCGTCCGGGTGGTCGACGAGCACCCGTACGAGGTGGACCGGATCGACGGTCGGGTCTTCCTCTACGACTTCGGGCTGCGGCTGCCCGAGGCGCACCAGGAGCTGGCCGAGGTCCGCCCGCACGTGGAGAACGCCTTCGCGGCGGCGTGGCGGGGCGAGGCCGAGGTGGACGGCTTCAACGAGCTGGTGCTGCGCGCCGGGCTGACCTGGCGGCAGGTGGTGGTGCTGCGGACGTACGCGAAGTACCTGCGCCAGGCCGGCACCGTCTTCTCCCAGGAGTACATGGAGCAGACCTTCATCGCGTACCCGCGGATCACCGAGCTGCTGGTGGAGCTCTTCGAGGCCCGGTTCGCCCCTGGCGCGACCACGCTCGACGAGCGGCGGCAGCGCGGCGGCGAACTGGTCACCGCGATCGGTGAGGCGCTGGACGAGGTGGCCAGCCTCGACCAGGACCGGATCCTGCGGTCGTACCTGACGCTGATCCAGGCGACCCTGCGGACCAGCTTCTACCAGAGGCCGGTCGGCGGGCGGCCCAAGCCGTACGTGGCGGTCAAGCTGGACCCGCAGGCGATTCCGGACCTGCCGGCGCCGCGGCCGAAGTTCGAGATCTTCGTCTACTCGCCGCGCTTCGAGGGCGTGCACCTGCGGTTCGGGCCGGTGGCCCGGGGCGGGTTGCGCTGGTCCGACCGGCGGGAGGACTTCCGCACCGAGGTGCTTGGCCTGGTCAAGGCGCAGATGGTGAAGAACACGGTGATCGTGCCGGTGGGTGCCAAGGGCGGCTTCGTGCTCAAGCAGAAGCCGGGCGACCGGGACGAGGCGGTGGCCTGCTACAAGGAGTTCGTGTCGGCGCTGCTCGACGTCACCGACAACATCGCCAGCGGCGAGATCGTCCCGCCCGACGACGTGGTCCGGCACGACGCCGACGACCCGTACCTGGTGGTGGCGGCGGACAAGGGCACTGCGACCTTCTCCGACATCGCCAACGAGATCTCCACCGCGCACAACTTCTGGCTGGGCGACGCGTTCGCCTCCGGCGGCTCCGCCGGGTACGACCACAAGAAGATGGGCATCACCGCCCGGGGTGCCTGGGAGTCGGTGAAGCGGCACTTCCGCGAGCTGGGGCACGACACCCAGACCGAGGACTTCACCGTGGTCGGCGTCGGCGACATGTCCGGCGACGTGTTCGGCAACGGGATGCTGCTGTCGGAGCACATCCGGCTGGTGGCCGCCTTCGACCACCGGCACCTCTTCCTCGACCCGGATCCGGACGCCGCCACCTCGCACGCCGAGCGGAAGCGGCTGTTCGACCTGCCCCGGTCGTCCTGGGAGGACTACAACCCGGAGCTGATCTCGGCCGGCGGTGGGATCTTCCCGCGTACCGCCAAGTCCATCCCGATCACCGCGCAGGTCCGGGCGGTAATCGGCCTGGACGACGACGTCGAGCACCTGTCGCCGCAGGAGCTGATGAAGGCGATCCTGACCGCGCCGGTCGACCTGTTCTGGAACGGCGGCATCGGCACCTACGTGAAGGCGTCGAGCCAGACCAATGCCGAGGTCGGGGACAAGTCCAACGACGCGATCCGGGTGGACGGCAAGCACCTGCGCTGCCGGGTGGTCGGCGAGGGCGGCAACCTGGGCTTCACCCAGCACGGCCGGATCGAGTACGCGCAGAACGGCGGCCGGATCTACACCGACTTCATCGACAACGCGGCCGGTGTGGACACCTCGGACCACGAGGTGAACATCAAGATCCTGCTCAACACGGCCGTCGCCGACGGCGAGCTGACCGTGAACGAGCGGGACGGGCTGCTCGCCGAGATGACCGACGAGATCGCCGAGCTGGTGCTGCGGGACAACTACGACCAGGCCCGGGCGATCAACAACGCCCAGGCCCAGGCCGCCTCATTGCTCCCGGTGCACCGGCGGATGCTGAACGAGCTGGAACGCTCCGGCCAGCTCGACCGGGCCCTGGAGGCGCTTCCGCCGGACGACGAGCTGGCGGTCCGGACCGAGAACGGGTTGACCGCGCCGGAGTTCGCGGTGCTGCTGGCGTACGTCAAGATCGTGCTGGAACGCGAGATCGTGGCCGAGGGGCTGGCCGACGAGGAGTGGACGACCGACGTCCTGGTCAACTACTTCCCGACCCCGCTGCGGGAGCGGTTCGCCGACCGGATGGGCCGGCACCGGCTGCGCCGGGACATCGTCACCACCGTGCTGGTCAACGAGGCGATCAACCGGGGCGGCATCTCGTTCGTCTTCCGGGTCGTCGAGGAGACGGCGGCGTCGGCGGCGGACGTGCTCCGGGCGTACGTGGTGGTCCGCGAGGTGTTCGGGCTGCGTCAGCTCTGGGATGCGGTGGAGGCGCTGGACAACAAGGTCTCGCCCGAGCTGCAGACCAGCGTCTACCTGGACACCCGGCGGCTGCTCGACCGGGCGGTGCGCTGGCTGGTCAGCAACCGACGCTCGCCGATCGACGTGCCGGCGGAGATCGACCGGCTGCGGGACGGGGTCGCCCGGCTGCTGCCCGGCCTGGAGAACCTCTTCTACGGCAGCGAGCGCGAGGGCATCGCGGCGCACATCGACTCGCTGACCTCCAAGGGGCTGCCGCGCGAGCTTGCCGAGCAGGCCACCCGGCTGATGTACAGCTTCGGCCTGCTCGACGTGGTGGAGACCGCCCGGTCCACCGGCCGGGACGTGGGCGAGGTGGCCTCGGTCTACTTCGTCCTCTCCGACCGGTTCCGGGTGGACGCCCTGCTGTCGAAGATCTCCCTGCTGCCGCGGGAGGACCGCTGGCAGACCTTGGCCCGGATGGCGCTGCGCTACGACCTGTACGCCGCGCTGGCCGCGCTCACCGCGGAGGTCCTCGGGTCCACTTCGGACAACCTTCCGCCGCACGAGCGGGTGCAGGAGTGGGAGCAGGCGAACGCCACCTCGATCCACCGGGCGCACCGGGCGATGGGGGAGTTCGACGAGTCCCGGGCCGACCTGTCCGCCCTGTCGGTGCTGCTGCGGCAGATCCGCACCCTGGTGCGGACCTCGGCGGCGGCCTGATCCGGACGTGCCCCCGCGCGGTGCCGCCCGGGCG
>NZ_JAPFQV010000074.1:0-31582 GCF_033804685.1 Micromonospora sp. RTP1Z1 | reverse complement strand
GCACCAGCCCGGGTACGGCGCCGTCCCGCCGCCCCCGCCTGGCCACGGCTACGCGCAGCCCGCGTACGGCCACGGGCAGCAGTACGGCTACCACGGCCACTACAAGCGGAAGAAGCACAAGGGCGGCTTCCTCGGCGAACTCTTCGACTGACGCCGCGACGGTCGGGTCGGTACGCCGCCGACCCGGCCGTTCCCGCGTCACCGTCGGTGTGCCGACCGGCTCCGGTCGTGGCACGCTGCTCCACATGACGGCCATCCGCCAGCACGAGGCGCTGCGGCAGGCGTACGACGGGATCACCGCGGTGGTCAGCCGGCTCGACGACGCGGCGCTGCAGACGCCGACCCGCTGCCGCGGCTGGCTGGTCGCGGATCTGCTCTTCCACGTCCTCTGCGACGCGCAGCGGGCGCTGGTCGCGCTGGCCAGCCCGGTCGACGGCCCGGCCGACGTGGACGACGTCAGCTACTGGCGCTCGTTCCCGATGGGCGGCGACGGCGACGGCGCGAAGCACGCCTGGTGGGCCCGCCGGTCGGCGGCCGCCTTCGACCGTCCCAGCGGGGTGGTCCGGATCTGGTCGGACACCGCTCCCGCCGCCGTCCGGGCGGCTGCCGCGGCCGACCCGGACGGGTTCGTCACCACCCAGGGGCACGTGCTGCGGGTTCCCGACCTGCTCGCCACCCTGACCACCGAGGCGGTGATCCACCACCTCGACCTGGTGGTGGATCTGCCCGACGCCCCGCTCCCGGCCGAGTTGCCCACCCGGGTCGCGGCGGCCCCCATGGACGGCCTGCTCACCGACGACGCCGTCCGCCCCGCCGGCTGGGACGACCGGGACTACCTGCTCCGGGCGGCCGGGCGGGTGCCGCTGACCGACCGGGACCGCCTCGAGCTGGGCGAGGCCGCCGGCTGGTTCCCGCTGATCGGCTGACCCCGCCGCTCACAGCTCGGCGGGCAGGCCGAAGTCGGGCAGGGCTCAGCCGATGGCCATGTCGACGAAGCGCGACAGGTGCAGCTGGGCGGCGACCGTCACGGTGTCGGTCGGACCGTTCCGGTGCTTTGCAACAATAAAATCGGCCTCGCCCGCCCGCGGCGACTCCTTGTCGTAGTAGTCGTCGCGGTGCAGCAGGATGACTACGTCGGCGTCTTGCTCAATTGACCCGGATTCGCGCAAATCCGACAGCTGCGGACGCTTGTCTGTGCGCTGCTCCGGACCACGGTTCAGCTGGCTCACCGCGATGACCGGGCACTCGACCTCCTTGGCCAGCAGCTTGAGGCCACGGGACAGGTCGGCGACCTCCTGCTGCCGGCTCTCGGTGCGCTTCGGTGAGGTCATCAGCTGGAGGTAGTCGACCACGATCATCTTCAGGTCGTGCTTCTGCTTCAGCCGCCGCGCCTTGGCCCGGATCTCCATCAGGTTCATGCTCGGTGTGTCGTCGACGAAGAGCGGCGCCTCACTGATCTCGCCCATGCAGCGGGCCAGCTTGGTCCAGTCGTCGTCGGAGAGCTGCCCGCTGCGCAGCACGTGCAGCGGCACCCGGGCCTCGGCAGAGAGCAGTCGCATGACGATCTCGACCTTGCTCATTTCCAGCGAGAAGATCGCGGCGGCCTGGTTGGCGCGGATGGCCGCATGCCGGGCGAAGTCCATCGACGCGGTGCTGTTGTGCGTGGGGATCATGGCCCGGCCGGCCAGATAAAGGTGAGCGGGGTTGTCCACCGTGACGCAGCGGACCGGCACGCTGGCCACCGGCCGGACGTCCACGATGAAGCGCGAAGTCGTCCGGACGTCCGACGAGGTCCGCCGCCGGGCCGCGTGCGTCGTACGCTTTCTGACCAGCCGGAAGACCGTGTCGGGCGTGGAGAAGTTCAGGGTGTACGCAATCGACGAGGCCTCGGTACGGCCCGGCACCCGCTTCTCGTTGGCCGTGCAGCGGTAGCCGAGGCTCACCAGGAGCTCCCTGACATCCTCGGCCAACCGCTTGGAGGTCGAGGTGTACTGGAGGTTGCCCGTTGGAGCCACCGTCCCGTCGGTGTCCATCAGGCCGGCCAGCAGCGCCCGACGCTGGGCCTCCGAGGCCCGCAGGTAGTCCCGCGGGATGTGCTTCTCCGCCGCGACCCCGATTCGCCGTAGCAGGGCGAGGAAGGAACCGTTCTGCTCATGACACGCAGCGCAACGCTGGATCGCCGAATTCTCCCGCAGGGCCCGGGTAGAGCAGCCGCAGTCGGCACAGGTGCGGTCAGCCGTGGCGGCGGGAGCTGGCGGCACGATGGTGTACGCCATCGGCCCGCTGCGACGTACGACGAAGCCGTCTCGCGCGACCAGGTCGATCATCTCGGCGTCGGCGGTGGTGAACCGGCTCGCCCCGGTGTGCCCGTCGCCGAGCCAGACGCCGAGGACATAGGGGGGGACGAGCAGGTCCCGCTCGGGCAGTTGGAGCGGCCCGCAGTTCTCGACCGCGTGGTTCAGCCGGCGGTCGGCCGTGTCGGTACGCAGGGTGGCGGCGATCTCGGCGGTCGTCACGACCCCGTCGTGGCGCACCCGGGCGCCATCGTTGACCTGACGCTCGGCCCGCTCGCGGAGTCCGGTCAGGAGCGGCCCGGCGGGGTAGCCGGGCGCGCTCCAGTTTCGCGCCTTGCCCGCCCGGGTCACCGGCCGGGTGATCCGACCGTTGGCACCCACCTGCCGGGCGACGGTGTGCAACACGTTCCGGAACTCAGGGCCAACCTGCTCGACGGCCTGCGCGAAGGTGACCAGACGCTGCGGCTCGGCACCGACCGTGGCCTCGGCCGCGCGCACCTTGGCCAGGGAAGACTCCGACCAGTAGTGGCGTTTACGCGCCTCGGGCTGCCGACGACTGGCCCGGGTGGTCGTCTTCCAGAGGTGCTCGGCGTCCGCCACGATCACCGAGCCGTCCGAGAACTCCACCTCGTAGCAGGGGCGGTCGTGCATCACCTCGAACGCCGCGGTGACGGTGGTCGGGGTGCCGTCCGCCGCCAGCAGCCGGTCACCGACTGCCACCTCGCCCATGGTGGTCCAGCCGTCGGGCGTCGGCAGCGGGGTGTCGAGCGCGAGCGCCTTTCCGAGACCCGGTCGCCCGGCCACGATGATGAGCTGGCCCGGGTGCAGGCCGTTGAGGAGCCGGTCGAGGTCGCTGAAGCCGGTCGGCACCCCGGTCATCATCCCACCATGTGCGCCCACCGCCTCGATCTCGTCGAGGGTCGGCTGGAGCATGTCGGCGAGCACCGCGAAGTCCTCGTTGACCCGCCGCTCGGTGATGTCGTAGACGGCCTGCTGGGCCAGGTCGACGATGTCGTCCACGTCCCGGCTGCCACCCTGCCCGGTGCCGTACCCGAGCTGGACGATCTTGGTGCCGGCCTCGACCAGCCGACGCAGCACAGCCCGCTCGCCCACGATCCGCGCGTAGTAGGCCGCGTTCGCGGCCGTCGGCACACTGGCGATGAGCGTGTGCAGGTAGGGCGCGCCGCCGATCCGGGCCAGGTCGCCGGAGTCGGCGAGGGCGGCCGCGACGGTGATCGGGTCGGCCGGCTCGCCCCGGCCGTAGATGTCGAGGATCGCGTCGAAGATGGTGGCGTGCACCGGGCGGTAGAAGTCGGTGGACTTCAGGATCTCGACGACGTCGGCAATGGCGTCCTTGGAGAGCAGCATGCCGCCGAGAACGCACTGCTCGGCGGCGACGTCCTGGGGTGGGGTCCGATCGAAATGCCCCTCGCGGGGCGCCGGCGCGGACTGCTGCCCACCAGACCGCTCCGTCCGCATGTCGTCGGCGACCGACACGGGTCCCCCTCACTGCGTTCGGATCCGGTCCAGGTCTACCGCCGGCGTCTGACAACTTCCGACGACCCTCCGTCGATCGGGGGCCACCGCCGGACGGTCGGGGGCCAACCATACGGAACCCGAGGTCAGCCACTCAACAACGTCGGTGGACAAGCCTCGGGACAACCTGTGGACGCCGGTACACAGGCATGTGCGCAGGGTGTGCACAGCATGTGGACAAGAGCTGGGGAATTCCGGCCGAGAATGCTCTGACCAGCGGTTATGCAATCCCCACCCTGTGGACGGAAGATTTTGGGTCGGGCCGAGGCGCCGATCGTCCCGTACTATCTCAGCGAACGGCTACACCTCGACAGCGGATTGCACTTTCGGTTGAGAAGGGTCACGCTCCGGCCGTGAGCTACCGGGACTGGGGAAGCGGGGAGGGCAGCCCGCGCGAGCGCCAGCCGATCGACCCCTGGGACGATCCCGCCGAGCCGCTCCAGGTCGACCCGTACGCGTCGGACCGTTACCGCACCCCCAGCCGCCGCCGCGCCAGCGAGCGGGGCCACGATGAGCCGGTCGACCCCTACCTTCCCCGCTGGGCCCTGGAGTCGGGGATCATTCGGGCGGACGGCGGGGGCCGGCACTCCGCCCCCGACGACGACGAACCCGACCGCCCGCGTACGGACGACAGGTGGCGCGCGCCCGCCGAGACCGGCTGGCGCCGGGAGTCGGACCGGCCCGAGCCGCGCGCCATCGGCGCCGGCACGGCCGGCGAACACACCGGCGAGTGGACCCTCGACACGCCGCAGGATCAGGGGTACGTCGGGAGCCGGCGCGCCGAGTCCGCCGGGGGCCACCCGGTCTCCGGTCCCGCGCCGCTGAGCCGGCCGCGTCGCGCCCCGTCCCGTAGCCCGCAGGTGATCTGGTCGGGCGTGGAGGACTCGGCTTCGTCCGAGGCGGCGCCCGACCGCTGGGACACCGGGCGGCCGTACCGGCGCAGCCGGCGGGCGGCGGCCGATTCGTGGTCGCGGCCGGCGACCGATTCGTGGGAGCGGGGCGGGCCGGCCGAGCCGGATCCCGCCGAGCGGCAGGCGGTCGACCCGTGGGACGCCTCCGGGGTGCAGGCCTGGGACCGCCCCGCGACCGGCGGGCGATGGGACCAGGCGGACGGCACCGGGCGCTGGGACCGGTCCGACCACACCGGTGAGTGGGACCGGTTCACCGACACCGGCCAGTGGGACCGCTTCGCCGACACGGGCCGGTTTGACCGGTACGCCGAGGCCGACGAGTGGGACCGGACGGTGCCGCCCACCCCGCTGCGGGAACGGGGGACCGAGGGGTGGTCGTCAACGAAGCAGGCCGAGGGTTTCTGGTCCGGGACCCGGTTGGCCGGCGACGATCCCCGCTGGGTGGATGCTCCGTCCTCCGCGCCGCGCTCACCCGTGGTCGCCTACAGCGCGCCGCGCCCGCGTACGGTGCCGCAGCGCCGGGTCGAGCCGGTGGACGGTGGCCGAGGCACCGGCGGGGCGTCGGTCCGGCGGCGGATCGAGACGATCGGCGGTGGGTCGTGGGGCCGCCGGCTCGAGGACGACCTGCTGGACCCGGATCCGGGCGGGCCGATCCGCTCGCTGGTCTACACGGCCGCCTGCTACCTGGTGCCCGCGGTGCTGGTCTTCCTCTGGCTGCTGACGCTTGACGGGCAGGCGCCGTCGGGCTGCGTCACCGACATCACGGGCGGGGGCTGTGACTCGCCCCGGGCGCACGCCTTCAGTTCGCTGATCGCCGGCGCGCCGCGGTTCGGGCTGGCGCTGGCGAGCAGCCTGGTCATCGCGGTGCTGTTGCGCCGGGTCGGGACGACCTGGCGGTCGGCGACGGTGGCGCTGGCGGCGGCGGTGGTCGGTGGCGGTCTCTCCACGGTGATGATCAGCGCGCTGACCGGCCAGCCGATCGGCTGAGCGACGGCCCCGCCCCGGCGAGGCCTAGAGGTGGTGCGGCGCCGGCCCACCCGCGCGGCGTTCCAATGCGGAAGGGCCCGCACCGTTTCCGGTGCGGGCCCTTCCGTGGTGCTGTCGGGATGTCAGCCCTGGACGACGTTGAGGTCGAACTTGGCGGTCACCTCGGGGTGCAGCTTGACGCTCACCGGGTAGGTGCCGGTCGACTTGATGTGACCGGGCACCTCCAGCCGACGACGGTCCAGGACCGGGCCGCCGGCCGCCTTGACGGCGTCGACGATCTCGGCCGGGGTGACCGAGCCGAAGAGCCGGCCACCCTCGCCGGCGCGGACCTTCAGGGTGACCTTGAGACCCTCGAGCTGGGCCTTGACCTCGTTGGCGTGGTCGAGGTCGCGGATCTCCCGGGCCGAGCGGGCCCGCTTGATGACCGTGACCTGCTTTTCCGCGCCCTTGGTCCAGGTGATCGCGAAGCCCTGCGGCAGCAGGTAGTTCCGGCCGAAGCCGTTCTTGACCTCGACGATGTCACCCGGCGCACCGAGACCGGACACCTCCTGAGTAAGGATGATCTTCATGTCGGTGCCTCCTCTCAGCGGGCCGTGGCGGTGTACGGCAGGAGCGCCATCTCACGGGCGTTCTTGACCGCACGGGCGATCTGTCGCTGCTGCTGCGAGGTGACGCCGGTCACCCGCCGAGCGCGGATCTTGCCGCGGTCGGAGATGAACTTGCGCAGCAGCGCGGTGTCCTTGTAATCGATATAGGTGATCCCGTCCTTGTCGAGCGGGTTCACCTTCTTCTTCGGCTTGCGAAGGGCCGCAGCCTTGGCCATTGACCTTGCTCCTGGTTTGCGATCGCGGGCGCTCGGCGCCATTAGAACGGGGGCTCCTCATCAAAATTGCCGCCCGAACCGGCACGCGCGGGAGACGGCGCAGCAGAAGCCCACGGGTCGTCGGAGTTGCCTCCGCCGCCCTGGCCACCACCACCGCCGCCGCCACCGAAGCCGCCGCCACCGCCGCCGGAGCGGGACATCTTCTGCACCTTCGCCGTGGCGTAGCGCAGCGACGGGCCGATCTCGTCGACCTCGAGCTCGATGACGGTGCGCTTCTCACCCTCGCGGGTCTCGTACGACCGCTGACGCAGCCGGCCCGAGACGATCACGCGGGCGCCCCGCTGGAGCGACTCGGCGACGTGCTCCGCCGCCTGCCGCCACACGGTGCAGGCCAGGAAGAGCGGCTCGCCGTCCTTCCATTCGTTGGTGGTCTTGTCCATGAACCGGGGCGTCGAAGCGACCCGGAACTTGGCGACCGCCGCACCCGACGGGGTGAATCGCAACTCGGGGTCATCGGTCAGGTTGCCGATGACCGTGATGGTGGTGTCTCCTGCCATGACCATCTCCTCGCGCACTCATCAGTCTCCGCCGTACAGGCTCTCAGAGCCGTACGACAGAGCCGGTGAGGCTGATCCGGGCGAACCGGGGTTGAATGCTTAGCGCATCTCCGGCCGGATGACCTTGGTGCGCAGCACGGACTCGTTGAGCCGCAACTGACGATCCAGCTCAGCCACCGCCGCAGGCGTCGCCTGCAGGTCGATGACGGCGTAGATGCCCTCGGCCTTCTTGTTGATCTCGTACGCGAGGCGCCGGCGGCCCCACACGTCGGTCTTCTCGACCGAGCCACCCGCGGTCCGGATCACGTTCAGGTACGTGTCGAGCGACGGGGCGACGGTGCGTTCCTCGAGGCTGGAATCGAGGATCACCATGATTTCGTAATGACGCAAGACGTGCTCACCTCCTGTGGGCTATGCGGCCACGGTCCTTCCGCGGCAGGAGGTCTGCGTCGTGCCCGGTCCGGTACCGGGGGGACCCGGCCGAACGCGGACAACTGCACCAGGATACCCGGTCGGGACGATCATCACCCGGGCCGGTCGGTGGGACCGGCCGGGCGCGGCGACAGGGGTCCACCGCCGGCGTCGAGCACCGGTGGTGGACCCCTGTCCACGAGGCCGCGGGGCGTCCCGTCCGCATTCCTTGGGTGGGACCTGGGGAGGAACGACCACACCGATGAGGTTGGATCGAGGACGCCCCGCGGAGCTTTATTGTGTTGTCAGCTGATCTGACCATACAACGGCTCTCGTCACCGCTTGGGGCAAATGGAGGAATTTGCCCCGCCCGCTGTCTCGATCGTTCGATGGGTGACGCGACCGAGCCAGGGCGGCGCGTCGACCATCGATCCCACCTCGCACAACGACCGCCCGCCCGCCGGGTGACGCGCCCGGTCGCCACCACACGGGCCCCGGCGTCGTCGGTCCGGGGTGTCGGGACACGGTCGCCGCCGTCACCCCGCACGTCGGGGGCGCGACGTAGGCTCCCCTGCATGCGAATCGGAGCCCACGTCGATCCGACCGACCCGCTGGCCGAGGCCGCCGCCCGCGACGCCGAGACCGTGCAGTTCTTCCTCTCCGATCCACAGGGATGGAAGGCCCCGAAGCCCCGGGAGGACGCCGAGCGGCTGCGCGGCGCGGACGTCGACCTCTACGTCCACGCGCCGTACGTCATCAACGTGGCCACGCTCAACAACCGGATCCGGATTCCCAGCCGCAAGCTGTTGCTGGGCCACGCCACGGCGGCCGCGGCCATCGGCGCGAAGGGGCTGATCGTGCACGGCGGTCACGTCAACGCCGGTGAGGACCTGGCGGTCGGCTTCGACAACTGGCGGAAGACGTTCGCGTACGCGGCCGACTCCGGCGGCTTCCCGCTCCCGGTTCTGATCGAGAACACCGCCGGGGGCGACAACGCCTGCGCCCGACACCTGGACGCGCTGGCCCGGCTCTGGGACGCCCTCGGAGACCACGAGGTGGGCTTCTGCCTGGACACCTGCCACGCTCACGCCGGCGGCGAGGAGCTGCTGGGGTTGGTCGACCGGGTCAAGGCGATCACCGGCCGGATCGACCTGGTGCACGCGAACAACTCCAAGGGCGCCTTCAACTCGGGGCAGGACCGGCACGACAACCTCGACGGCGGCACGATCGACCCCGAGCTGGTGGTGGCGGTGATCCGCGTGGCCGGCGCCCCGGTGATCGTGGAGACGCCCGGTGGGGTCGACGGACAGGCGGCGGACATCGCCTTCCTGCGCGGACAGCTCGGCACGGGGATGCCGGCGGCATGACCACCGAGCAGTCGGACGCGACGGACGGCGGCCGGGCCGGCTCGACCACCAACGACGACACCCGGCTGCCCGTCGGGTCCGCCGGCACCGACAGCAGCCCCGCCGCTCGGGCGACGGACGGCACCACCGCCGGAGGGGCCGCGAAGGACCAGTCGGCGGCCGCGTCGACCGCCGACGGCGGGCCCGCCGTCGGAGAGGCCGTCGCCGGCGCGGCCGCCGGGGACGGACCGGCCGCCGGGAGGACCGGCGAGGGCGGCACCACCGACCGGAGCTCGGCCGGCACGACGGGCGGGACCACCGCCCGGACGGACGAGCCCGCCGGGACGGACGGCGGGTCGAAGACCGCCGCCGACGGCGACGGTGCTGGGACCGCCGCCGGGCAGACCGGCAGGGCAGGGACGGCCGGCAAGGCCGCGGCCAAGGATGCGCCCGCCGAGGGTACGGAGCAGGCCGACCCCTGGTCCGCCTTCGGCCCCGCCTCCGACCCGGTGCTCACCCGGCCTCGCCGGGCGGTCCGCGCGGTGGGCCGGTGCCTGGTGCACGAGTGGACCCTGGCGGGCGTCGCCGCGCTGGCCCTGGCCGTCCTGCTCACCTGGCCGACGCTGCGCTACCCGCTCTACACGCTGCCGCAGGACTACTGGGACCCGAGCCTGCAGTCCTGGCAGATGGCCTGGTCCGGGCACATCCTGCTGACCGATCCGGCGCAGCTCTGGCAGTCCAACACGTTCTTCCCGGAGAAGTGGAGCTTCGCCTTCTCCGACACCCTGCTCGGGTACGCCCCCGCCGGCATGATCGGCAACGGTCCCGAGGCGGCGGTGCTGCGCTACAACATCATGTTCGTGCTGGCCCACGCGCTCGCCACGCTCGGGGCGTACGCGTTGGCGCGGCAGTTGGGCGCGGGCCGGATCGGGGCGGCGGTGGCCGGGGCCAGCTACACGTACGCCCCGTGGCTGCTGGCCCAGGCCGGGCACCTGCACATCGTCTCCAACGGCGGCATCCCGCTGGCGCTGGCCATGCTCGCCCGGGGTCACGGCTGGTCCCTGCGGTACGGCTACCGGCCGGGGCGCCGGCACGACGGCTGGGCGTACACCGGCTGGATGGTGGCGGCGTGGCAGCTCAGCCTGGGCTTCGGCATCGGCCTGCCGTTCGCCTACCTGCTGGCCGGCATCGTGCTGGTGTCGGCGGTGATCTGGTGCGTCCGGCGTTGGCTGGTCCGGCCGACGAAGCGACCGTTCGGCGCTCGGCTGCTCCTCGCCGACCTGATCGGCGGCGCGCTCTTCGCCGCGGTGGGCGCGTTGCTGGCCGTACCGTACTTCAAGGTCGCCGAGCTGCACCCGAACGCGGAGCGGACGATCGGCGACATCGCCATCTACTCGCCGCCGGCGAGCGGCTTCTTCACCGCGCCGGCGGAGTCCCGGATCTGGGGTGGTCTGCACGAGGGGGCGCGGGCCGCGCTGCCCTGGCACCCGGAGATGACCCTGCTGCCCGGCTTCGTGCTCTACGCGCTGGCCGCCGGCGGCCTCTTCTTCTCGGTCTGGCGGCTGCGGCACCGGCTGCTGCTGCTCGCCGGGGTGCTGGTGACGATGGCCCTGGCGATGGGCACCCGGTTCTTCCACGGCACCTTCACCTACGTGCCGCTCTTCGAGCACCTGCCCGGCTGGAACGGGCTGCGGACGCCCGGCCGGATGATGCTCTGGACCACCCTGTTGCTCGGGCTGCTCGCCGCGGGCGCGGTCACCGCGTTCGCCGCCCGGGTACGCGAGCTGGTCGCCGAGCGGGTGCCGCCGTGGCCCGGGCCCTGGCTGCGGCTGGCCACCCTGCTGCCGCTGCTGCTGGTGATCGTGGAGGGGCTGAACACCACCCCGCACCCGGTGGTGCCGGTGCAGCCGGCGGCGATGCGGACCGTGGACGGTCCGATACTGGTCCTGCCGAGCAGCCAGAACCTGGACCAACCGGTGATGCTCTGGTCGACCAGCCGGTTCCCGGAGCTGGTCAACGGCGGCAGCGGCTTCACCCCGGACACCCTCGCCAAGGTCCGCGAGCTGACCCTCGGCTTCCCGGACCAGCCCAGCGTCGACTACCTGCGCACCCTGGGCGTCCGCAACGTGGTGATCCTGCGTGGCCAGCTGGCCGGCACACCCTGGGAGCGGATCGTCGACAATCCGGTCGACGGGCTGGGCGTCACCCGTGAGGAGGTCGGCGACGCGGTCGTCTACCACCTCTGACCCCGGCCGGGGTGGGGGTCGACGTCCTACTACGCCGTGATGGGATCGGTCGCCGCGGAACCCGTCGAGGAGCGGGCGCGCCAGCGGACGTACCAGGGGGCGTCGGGGGAGCCGTCGAGGACGCCACCGTCCGGGTCGTCGGCGTAGGTGTGCCGGACCACGTCGCGCTCGGGGCGCAGGATGTCCCGGATCACGAAGCCGCAGAGCACCGCGACGGTGATCAGCCGGAGGCTGGCGGCCAGCACGAACACCCCCTCCGGGAAGACCGGCCGGCTGGTCGCCGCGCCGAGCAGCTCGCCGTAGAAGGCCGCGAAGTAGCAGACCTCGGCGAGCTGCCAGGCGAGGAAGGCGCCCCAGCGGGGGCGGGCGAGCACCGCGAGCGGAAGCAGCCAGAGCACGAACTGCTGGGACCAGACCTTGCTGAAGATCAGGAAGGCGGCGACCACCAGGAAGGCGAGCTGCGCGAGCCGCGGCCGGCGCGGCGCCAGCAGCGCCAGCGCGGCCACCCCGAGGCAGGCAAGTCCGAAGAGGAGGTACGACACCCAGTTGAGGGCGGGAATGTGGGCGTTCAGCCACTCGAACGGCCCCTGGTCGCCGGGGCTCACCTTCCCGTCGAGGTAGCGGCCGATGTACCAGAGGGTGCCCCAGTCGATCGGCCGGGTGGTGTTCAGCTCGAAGAACCGGCCCCAGCTCTCCCGGTAGGGCAGGGCCACCGGCAGGTTGACCGCGACCAACGCCACCACACCAGTGGCGATGGCGGTGAGCGCGGCGTGGATATGACTGTCACGCAAGCGCTGCACGATGCGCTGCGCATGGACCTGAAGTGGGCCAAGAAGCCGTCGGACGGCTGATGGCACCCTAATGACACGCCGGATGATCCATGACCTTGGAATGTCCAAGGCCCTGGCTGGGACTCTCGTCCTCACCATGGTCTTTCGAGTGGGGCGGATCCGGCCGGCACGCAGCGCGAGCACCAGGATGGGTCCGAGCAGGAACAGCGGCCACATCTTCGCCGCCCCGCCGAGGCCGAGCAGCACCCCGGCCAGGGCGGGTCGTCGGCGCGCCCAGGCCAGCAGGCCGAACGCGGCCAGCCCGACGGCGAGCAGGTCCCAGTTGACCGTGGCGGTGAGCAGCAGCGCTGGGGAGAGCGCGAACAGCGCCGCGTCCCATGGCCGTCGTCGGCGTAGGGCGAGGATGACCGCCACGGTGGCCACCGCGAGCGCGCTGAGCACCAGCGCGTTCAGGTTGTAGAACCACTGCCCCTGGTTGATGCCCGGGTTGTCGGCGCCGAGGGCGTGCACCGGCAGCCCGAGCGCCCCCATGAAGTACCCGGTCAGCACCGGGTACTCGACGGGGTGGTCGGCGTACGGGACCTTGCCCTCGTTGAGGCCCTCGGCGTAGTAGAGCGCCAGCACGTCGGTGTAGCAGAGCCGGGTGTACTGCACGTTGTTCTGCCAGGCGCCGTCCTGGCAGGGCGACTTCTGCACCCAGTGCAGGGCGAGGGTCAGGCAGACCAGGGCCAGCACGATCCGGGTGGCCGTCCAGAACCGGCCCTCCCGGCCGGCCGGCCGGTCCAGCGCGACCGCGTGGTCGCCCAGCGGTCCGCCGATCACCTCGGAGACGCCGCGGACGAAGCCGTCCGAGCGGGACGGGTGGTCGGTGGTCCCGCCGTCGTCGATGCCTGCCGTCGACTGGGTGCTCATGGAGAGGAATCCTGCCGTACGGCAGGGGTCGGCGTCCCGCCTCGACCACACAAATCCGGTACGCGGATACGCCGACGGCGGCCGGACCCGTGGTCCGGCCGCCGTCGGCGGTGCGTGGAGATCAGTACGTCTGGCGTGGTGGTGTGGTCGGAAGGATCCCGCCACCGCCACCGCCGGGTCGCGGGTCGAACGGGTTGGTCGGTCCATTGTTCCCGCCGTTGCCGTTGCCGTTGCCGCCACCGTTGACGGGCGGGCAGAACGGGCTCAGCGGGCTCGGGCAACCCGGCGGCTGCTGCGGGTCAACCGGCGGCGGGGCAGCCTCGCCGTTGCCGGAGTTCGGGTCGCCGACGTGCGCGGCCTCCGGGAAGTCCAGCTCCTTCTCGCCCTTGAGCGCCTCGTTCATGAACCGCTGGAAGATGGCGCCCGGCATCTTGGCGCCGCTGATCTTGTTGCCGCCCTTGTCCTCGATCTTCAGGCGGCGGCCGACGTTGCCGACCCAGACGGCGGTGGCGAGCTGCGGCGTGTAGCCGATCATCCAGGCGTCACCGTTGTCGGAGGTCTTCTCGTTCAGCTCCCAGGTACCGGTCTTCTCGGCGGCCTTCCGGCCGTCGGCGAGCCGCCGGTTCACCGCGGCCGGGTACTTCTCCAGCACCGAGGTGACGTCGTGCACGACGTCCTTCTTGATCCGCTGCTGGCCGCCCCGCGGGTCGAGTTGCTCACCGCCCAGCTTGCGCCAGGTACCCGTCTGCTGGTCCTGCTTCTCCACCAGCTTGACGAAGTGGGCCTTGTTGTACTTCCCCTCGTTGGCGAAGGTGGCGACGCCGTTGGCGTGGTCCAGCACGGTGATCGGGTACTGGCCGTAGCCGACCACGTGGAAGAAGGGCGACGGCGCCAGGTCCTCCGGCTTCTCCTTGGTGAGGTCGTGCGCCTTCGCCGGGTTGGTGTCCGTCTGCCACATCGTCGTGATGCCGGCCTGCTTGGCCATGTTGACGACCTTGTCCGGGCCGATGTCCTGGGTCACGTAGTAGAACGGCACGTTCAGCGACTTCAGCGTCGACACCTCGAGGGTGCAGGAGTTGTGGCAGGACGGGTCGTCGGTGCCGGCGTTGCTGACCTTGAACTTGGTCCCCTCCGGGGTGAACGCCTTGCCCTTCCAGCGGGACTCGACCGACTTGCCGGCATCCAGCGCTGCGGCGAGGGTGTAGATCTTGAAGCTCGATCCCGGCGAGTGCCCGCCGCTGACGACGCCGTTGTCGTAGTTCTTGCCGGCGAAGTCGGTGCCGGTGCCGTTGTCACCGCCGTAGTAGGCGAGCACCCGGCCGGTCTTCGGCTCGATCGACACCACGGCCGCCATCAGGTTCTTCGGCTGGCCGTCCAGCTCGGAGCCCTTGGTCTTGCGCTGGGCCGCCTCGAGCGCGGCCTTCTGCGTCTTGGTGTCGATGGTGGTGGTGATCCGGTAGCCGCCCTTACTGAGCGCCTGCGAGCAGAGCGGCTTGTTGTCGGTGACCTCAGCGTCGTTGTCGGTGCAGAGTTTCTTGTCCCGCATCTCCTGCGCCACATAGTTGATCACGTTGCCGTACGGGGTGTTGATGCCGAAGTCGACGCCGACGCCCTTCGCGCTGGGCTTCTGGAGCGTCTTGGTCGGGTACTCGGTCGGGTGCTTCTGCTTGCCCGGCGCGTCCAACCAGCCCTCGGTGATCATGCCGCTGATCACGTAGTTCCACCGGTCGAGCGCGGGCTGCGGGTTGATCGCCGGATCGTAGCCCTTGTGCGTGGCGCTCGGCTCCGGTTGCTTGATCAGCGCTGCGAGCACCGCGGCCTCGGCGACGGTCAGCTGGTTGGTGTGTTTGTGGAAGTACGTCTGGGCCGCCGCCTCGATGCCGTACGCGCCCCGCCCGAAGTAGATGACGTTCAGGTAGTGCTGCATGATCGTCGGCTTGTCGTACTTGTCGTTCAGCTTGGAGGCGAGGATCGCCTCCTTCACCTTCCGCCCGTACGTGTCCTGCTTGAGGTTGTCGTAGGCGTTGCGGGCGTACTGCTGGGTGATGGTCGAGGCGCCCTGCTTCTCGCCGCCGGTGAAGTTGTTCCAGGCGGCGCGGGCGATGCCCTTGTAGTCCACACCGGAGTGCCGGTAGAAGTTCCGGTCCTCCGCCGCGGCGACCGCGTCCTGCACCCACTGCGGGATGTCCTTGATGGCGACGAAGGTGCGGTTCTCCGCGCCGACCTTGGCGATGACCTCCTTACCGTCGCCCGCGTAGATGGTGCTGGCCAGCGGCGGGGTGACGTCCTCGGGGAGGATGACCTTGGTGGAGTAGTAGGTGAAGCCGACCACGCCGATGCCGGCGAGCATGATGAAGACCGCGAAGCTGGCGATCAGCATGTTGATCCGCTTGCGCTTCTTCGCCCGGGCCGCCGCGCCCGGATCGTCACCACGGCCACCGCGACCGCCGCGGCCCGGCCCGTTCGGTCCACCGGGGCCACCCGGACCGCCGCCCGCCATGCCCGGCACACCGGCGCGGGCCACCGCGGCCCGGCCACCCACGGCCGCCGAGCCGACACTCGCCCGCCCGGCCGAGCCCACCGCGGCCGAGCCCACCGAGGAGCGACCCGCCGGACCGCCCGGGGCCGGGGAGACCGGCACCGAGGCGCGGCCGGCGCCGGCCCGACCCGGGGCGGCACCGGGCGCCGGCGGGACCGAGGCCCGTCCGGGGCCGGCCCGGCCCACCGAGGCCACGCCCGCGGCACCGTCGCGCGGAGCGGGTGCCGCGCCGCCGCCCGAGGCCCGTCCGCCGGACGCGGAGCCCCGGGGCGGTACGGAGGCGCGGGCCGAGGCCCCACCTTCCGGGGCGGATGACCAGCCGGTCCCGTGCGGACTCCCACCGGATCCGGGGTCGCCGTTCGGGCCCGGGATCTGGTCCCGCCCACGCGAAGAACTGGGATCGCCGTAGTTCATTCCTCACACCCTGCCGGTCGCGGTGGGGCGCGGAAACGCCGCCACCGGGTTGCCGTGAGCTGGACCACGAGACGCTACACCCCGGGCGTGCCGGGGCGCAGGCGTGGAATCCGAAGCAATCGGACTAATCAGACCTCGAAGCTGTCGGTCCGCCCACCCGTCGTCACCCGGGCCGGGGTCGGCCGATACAGCTGGAATCACCGTTGCGCCTCTCGCCTTCGACGAGGGGTGGAACCGTTCGGGGCGGACAAGCCGCTCACCGCACCCGGCTCCGACCCGTCCTCCGTGCCGCCGGCCAGCCCGTCCCGGCCGAGCAGGAACTGCTCGATGAGATGGTTCCAGTCACAGCCGAGGCACACCTCCACCACGAAGACCTGGAATTCACGCAGCGTCATCGCCAGGACGGGCAACTCGGCCCGGGTACGCGCCTGGCCGGCGGACTGCTTGAGTTCGTCCCCGTAAATGTAGTGGACGTGGATGAGGTTCTCGCTGCGGCAGATCGGGCACCGCTGCTCGGTGGGTTCGCCGTGGAACCGGGCGGCGTTCTTCAGGTACGGCGAGGCGTCGCAGACGTCGTACGTGCCGACCCGGCCGGCGAGGAGCTCACGCAGCGCTGCTCGCTTCTGGAGCGAGTAGTCGACGACCTGGCGCTGCGTACGCATGCGGCAAAGGGTACGCGGTCCGGCGGGGCGAGGCGACCATCGTGACGATCCGTGACGACAGCACGTCGGAACAGGGGTTTGCCCTGATCGAGGAGTCTCCGCTAACGTGCGATGTATCGGTCCGATACATCGCGGCGGTTACCGGCCATGTCCGGGGGTAATCAGCTCCGCGCCGGGGGGTAGGAAGGGATGGCCAGTGCTCGAGTTCGCCATCCTCGGCCTCCTGCAGGAGGCTCCCATGCACGGCTACGAGCTGCGCAAGGAGTTGACCGCCAAGCTCGGCGCGATCCGGGCGGCGATCAGCTACGGCTCGCTCTACCCGACCCTGCGCCGGCTGCAGGCGGCGGGATGGATCACCGAAGCCGCCGAGACATCCGCGACCGCCGAGGAGGTTCCCGCGCTGACCAGCCGGCGAGGTCGGGTGGTCTACACCATTACCGCGGAGGGCAAGGAACGCTTCGCCCAGCTGATAGCGCAGGCTGGACCCGAGACGTACGACGACACGGGCTTCGGCGTGCACTTCGCGTTCTTCGCCCGGACCGACCAGGCAACCCGACTCCGGATCCTGGAAGGTCGCCGTCGCAAGATCGAGGAGCGTCGCGAAGGACTTCGTGACGTGCTCGGCCGGGCAGCCGAGCGTCTCGACGCGTACACCCTGGAACTGCAGCGCCACGGCCTCGACGCCTGTGAGCGTGAGGTCCGCTGGCTGGAGGAGCTCATCGCCAATGAGCGCTCCGGCCGCGCCCCGACCGTCCCGCCCGGGACAGCCGGCGGCCGACGAGAAGACAACAGCCCGCCTCCGCCTGGCGAGTCCAGGAAAGAGCGGCCGTGATGAAGAAGAAGGAGGCAGACGCTATGGGCTCCGTCCGCGTCGCCATCGTCGGTGTGGGTAACTGCGCCTCGTCCCTCGTGCAGGGCGTGGAGTACTACCGGAACGCCGACCCGAACGACCGCGTCCCGGGTCTCATGCACGTCACCTTCGGCGACTACCACGTATCGGACGTGGAGTTTGTCGCGGCGTTCGACGTGGACGCCAAGAAGGTGGGCATGGACCTCGCGGAGGCGATCGTCGCCAGCGAGAACAATACGATCAAGCTGTGCGACGTGCCGCCGACCGGCGTCAGCGTGCAGCGCGGCCCGACCTTCGACGGCCTGGGCCAGTTCTACCGCGAGATCATCGAGGAGTCGGACGCCGAGCCGGTCGACGTGGCCAAGGCGCTGCGCGACGCGCAGGTCGACGTGGTCGTCGCCTACCTGCCGGTCGGCTCCGAGCAGGCCGACAAGTTCTACGCCCAGGCCGCGATCGACGCCGGCTGCGCGTTCGTGAACGCCCTGCCGGTCTTCATCGCCTCCGACCCCGAGTGGGCGAAGAAGTTCGAGGACGCGGGCCTGCCGATCGTCGGTGACGACATCAAGAGCCAGGTCGGCGCCACCATCGTGCACCGCGCGCTGGCGAAGCTCTTCGAGGACCGCGGTGTCGAGCTGCTGCGCACGTACCAGCTCAACTTCGGCGGCAACATGGACTTCATGAACATGCTGGAGCGCACCCGCCTGGTCTCGAAGAAGATCTCGAAGACCCAGTCGGTGACCTCGCAGATCCCGCACGAGATGAGCAAGAGCGACGTGCACATCGGCCCGTCGGACCACGTGCCGTGGCTCGACGACCGCAAGTGGGCGTACATCCGCCTGGAGGGCCGCTCCTTCGGCGACACCCCGCTCAACGCCGAGCTCAAGCTCGAGGTGTGGGACTCGCCGAACTCGGCCGGTGTCATCATCGACGCCGTCCGGGCCGCGAAGATCGCGCTGGACCGCAAGATCGGCGGCCCGATCCTGTCGGCCTCGTCGTACTTCATGAAGTCCCCGCCCGAGCAGTACGCCGACCACGACGCGCACGCCGCCGTCGAGGCGTTCATCAAGGGTGAGGTCGAGCGCTGACGCGCTGACCACAGCACCGTCGAGGGCCGGGTCCGCACGGACCCGGCCCTCGCGCGTGCCACCGACCCGGCGGGTACGTCAGGACCAGGCGCGTTGCAGGGCGATCTTGGCCTCAAGCTCCAGCAGCGTCACCTTGCGCGGCAGCCCACCCCCGAAGCCGACCAGCTTGCCCCCCGCCCCGACGATCCGGTGGCAGGGCACGATCACCGGGATCGGGTTCCGATTGCAGGCCACCCCGACCGCCCGGGCCGCCCCGGGGTCACCGAGCGCCTTCGCCACCTCGCCGTAGGTGAGCATCTCCCCGTACGGGATGCGGGTCATCTCCCGCCAGACCGCCCGCTCGAACTCCGACCCCCGGCGCATCGCCACCGGCACGGTGAAGTCGGTCAGTTCACCGGCGAAGTACGCCCGCAGCTCGGCCACCACCAGGCCGGCCAGCCCGTCGACCGGCTCGTCGGTCGCCGACTCCACCCGCCCGAAGTGTGCCCCGCAGACCGCCTCGTCGTCGGTGGCCACGGAGAACTCCCCGATCGGCGAGTCGAGCACGGTCCAGCGCATGCCGCCCATTCTGCCGCCCGGCCCAGACACCGGATCACACCCGGGGCGGCGGTGAGGCAAGGTTTCCCCAACCCCGTGCGTCTCTAGTACGGAGGTGAACGGTGGCAGAGGTCATCGACGGGGAGTTCACCGCGTTCGTCACCGAGCGGGGTGACGCGCTGCTGCGCGTCGCGTACGCGCTCGCCGGCAACCAGCACGCCGCGGAGGACCTCCTCCAGAACGCGCTGGCCAAGGCGTACGCCCGGTGGCCGAAGATCCGGGGCGACGCGGAGCCGTACGTGAGACGGATCCTCTACAACGACCAGGTCTCCGGTTGGCGCCGCCGGGCGCGGCGCGCCGAGGTGCCGGTCGCGGAGCTGCCGGAGCGACCGGCGGCGGGCGACGGCGGCCACGACGCCGACCTGCGGCTCCTGCTGCGGGAGGCGCTGCGGGCCCTGCCGCCCCGGCAGCGGGCCGTGCTGACCCTGCGCTATCTGGAGGACCTCAGCGTCGAACGGACGGCGGCGATCCTCGGCTGCCGGGCCGGCACCGTGGCCAGCCAGGCGTCCCGGGCGCTGGCGAAGCTCCGGGAGCTGGTGCCCGCCCTCGACGAGCTGACCACGCGTTCGGAGGTGAAGCGATGACCGGGCCAGTGGAGGACGCGCTGCGGGTGGCCGTACACGATCTCGCCGACGGGGTCCGGCCGGTGCCCGACCTGGCCGTCCGCGCGCTCGGCCGGGGCCGCCGGCTGCGTCGGCGGCGCCGGGCCGTGGCGGCGGGCGCCGCCCTGGTCGCGGTCGTCGCGGTCGCCCTGCCGTTCGTGCTGCTGCGCCCGCAGCCGGCGGCGCGGCCCATCACCCCGCGCCCCACCGCGACGGCGACCCCGCCGGCCCCGATCCGGCCCACGCCCGGCCCCGACTGGTCGACGAAGCCGCTGGTCCTGCCCGGCGACTGGGTGGTGACGGCGGGCACCTTCGTCAACGGGCCGGGCAAGGGCTTCGTGCTGGACCGCAACCGGGGCCGCTACCTCACGGCCGACGGGTACGACGGGGTCTTCCCGGCGCCGGTCGGCTCGCTGAACGCGGTGACGGACGAGGACCGGCCCCGCCAGGTCGCCCTGGTCGACCTGACCAACGGAAGGACCCGCTGGTACGACGTCGGCCGGGCGCTCTCCGCCCCGACATGGTCGCCGGACGGCCGGCGACTGCTCTTCACCACCCACCAGCTCGACCACTTCGGCTTCATCGTGATGGAGACGGACGGCACGAGACACACGTTCCGGGTGGACGAGAAGCAGTTCTTCTGCACCGACTACTGCGACTTCACCTGGAGCCGGGACGGCACGGAGGTGGTGCTCCCGCAGACCGGCCGGGCCCGCCACGACGAGTCGGTCCGGGACCTCCGGGCGGGCGTGCGGCTCTTCTCGGCCGACGACGGGCGGCCCACCCGGTTCGTGCCGGTGCCCGGCGACCCGGCCGGGCCGTGGGCCTGGTCACCGGACGGGAAGCTGGCGGTGGTCCAGGGGCAGCAGGAGCCGCTGCTGGTCGAGACGGGCACCGGCCGGGTGATCCGCACGCTGCCCACCGCCGACGTGGTCTGGGTCTCCGACGACCGGCTGCTCTACCGCCGGCCGTACGGGGCCCGGGACGTCGTGCTCGCCGACCTGACCGGGCGGGAGCTGGTCCGCCAGCCACTGCCCAGGGAGCTGGTCGAACGGGAGATCACGGTGGCGCCCCGCTGAACCGACGGCGCCCACCGTGGCCCGGACGGAAAACGACGAACCCGCCCAGACCTCCCGAGGGCGGCTGGGCGGGCGTCGTCTGTGATCGGCCGGCCTAGAGGGCCTCGAAGACGAACTTCTCGCCGACGCCGAGACCCAGGGTCTCGCTGTTCCAGTCGACGGTCCGGCTGGCGATCAGCCGGCTGGTGCCGGCGCTGCCGGCGGTCACCGCCTTGCCGTTGATGTACGACCTCAGGTAGATCGACCCGTCCGGGTTGTAGTCCAGGAAGTCGAACTTCTCCCAGGTGCCGATCGATGTCCCCCGGGCGATCAGTGGCTTGGTACCGGCGCTCTCGGCGGTGACGAACCTGCCGTTGATGAGCGCCCGCAGGCCGAAGAAGCCGTCCCCGACGTTGACGATCTCGAACTTCTCCCAGGCACCGGGGGTCGCGGCCCGAGGCACCAGCGGCAGCGTGCCCCTGCTCTCCGCGGTGACATACTTGCCGCTGGCCTGCGACTTGATGCCGACCACCGGCGCGGGGGCGTCGAAGTCGAACTTCTCCCAGGCACCGATGGCCGTGGCCCGCGCGATCAGCGGCAGGGTGCCCTTGCCATCCGCGGAGACGTACCGGCCGTTGATGTTCGCCTTCAGGCTCACGGTGCCGTCGGTGTTGTTGATGATCTGGAACTTCTCCCAGATGCCGATCGCCGCCGATCGGGCGATCAGCGGCTTGGCGCCCGCGCTCTCCGCGGTCACGTACTTGCCGTTGACCTTCGCCCGCAGCCCGACGAGGCCGCTGCCGGCGTCGACGACGTCGTACTTCTCCCACGCTCCGAGGGCCGAGCCCCGGGCGATCAAGGGCTTGGTGCCTGCGCTCTCCGCCGTCACGAACTTGCCGTTGATCCGCGCCTTCAGGCCGTACGAGCTGCGGGCGGCCTGGGCCGCCCCGACGTGCAGAAGTCGGTCCACCGACCCCATGGTGTCGTGCACGGCGCCGTCGATTCCGCTGGTGACGATGCTGTCGCGCACCTGCTGCGGGGTCCAGTTCGGGTTCGCCTCAAGCAGCAGCGCCGCGGCGCCCGCCACGTGCGGGGAGGCCATCGACGTGCCGCTCATCGCGGTGCTGCCGTTGGTGGTTCCCATCGCCGCGGAGACGATGCTGACCCCGGGGGCGAAGGTGTCCAGGCATTTGCCGTAGTTGGAGAACCAGGCCCGGAAGTCCACCTTGTCCGTGGCGCCGACGGTGATGGCCGTCGGCACGTTGGCCGGCGACGCACCGCACGCGTCCTGCATGCTGTTGCCGGCCGCGACGGCGTAGCTGACGCCGGAGGCGA
The DNA here is from genome assembly GCF_033804685.1 of Micromonospora sp. RTP1Z1. NCBI lineage: Bacteria > Bacillati > Actinomycetota > Actinomycetes > Micromonosporales > Micromonosporaceae > Micromonospora > Micromonospora sp. RTP1Z1. The sequence goes on along the minus strand of NZ_JAPFQV010000074.1, from coordinate 9,626 downwards.
TCGAGCGGGTGACCGCGTCGTTGACGGCCTGGTCGGTGCCGTTGAAGCCCAGGCTCATGTTGGCCACGGCCGGCTTCAGGGCGTTCGTGGTGACCCATTCGATGCCGAGGACGAGCTGCTCGCTGGTGCCGCTGCCCGCGCAGTCGAGCACCCGCACCGCGACGAGCTTGACGCCCTTGGCCACGCCGTAGTTCGTACCGCCGACGGTGCCGGCCACGTGCGTGCCGTGGCCTTCGCAGTCCTGCGCGTCCGGGTCGTTGTCGACGAAGTCGAAGCCGGAGCTGGCCCGTCCGCCGAACTCCTGGTGGTTCATGTCGATGCCGGTGTCCAGGATGTACGCCGTGACGCCGGCCCCGGTGGTCGGGTAGGTGTAGGAGCGGTCGGCCTTCGCCGTCGTCTGATCGATCCGGTCCAGGCCCCAGGACGGCGGGTCGCTCTGGATGTCGGTGGCCGAGTAGCGCCGGACCTGCTCGACGTAGGCCACGTCGGGGTCGGCCGCCAGCCGCTCCGCCTGCCGGCGGTTCATGGCGGCGGAGTAGCCCTTGAGTGCCTTGGTGAACACATGCCGGACCGTGCCGCCGTTGGCGGCGGCGAGCGCCGACGCGGTGACCCGCACCTCGCTGGGGCTGGCCTTGTGGTCCTTGAGGACGACGATGTAGCGGTCGGGCACGACACCGGCGCTGTCGGCGCCGCGCACCGGTGCCCGTGGTGCATCGGATGGGGCGGCCATCGCGGCGCTGCCGGTGCCGGCGAACACGATGGACGTGGCGGAGGCGAGGGCGAACCCGGCCACCGCCGAGCGGCGAATCACGCCACGGCGTTTCACTATGAGATCTCCCCGTTTACAGCAACCGTCCACCTCGAACGAGCGGACGAAGCGATCGGAGCAGCCTCACCACACGGATGACCGGGAGGCTGACGGATGTCGCACCATCATGAGGGAAGATCGCCGCCGGACGCGTCAACCGTTCGGTCGATACGCCGGCGTGTCGTCGTACGCCCGGACGCTCGGTCCGCCGCGCTCAGTCGCGGATGCCCTGCTCCCGGGCCCAGCGCAGCAGCTCCGCCTCGGCCTCGTCGCGGTCCAGCGGGCCGCGCTCCAGGCGCTGCTCCTTGAGGTGCTGCCAGGCCTTCCCCACCACCGGCCCCGGCGGTACGCCGAGCAGCTCCATGATCGCGTTGCCGTCCAGGTCCGGGCGGACCCGGGCCAGGTCCTCGTCGGCCGCGATCCGGGCGATCCGCTCCTCCAGCGCGTCGTAGTCGGCGGCCAGCGCGGCCGCCTTGCGCCGGTTGCGGGTGGTGCAATCCGACCGGGTCAGCTTGTGCAGCCGGGGCAGCAGGTCACCGGCGTCGGCGACGTACCGGCGCACCGCCGAGTCGGTCCACTCGCCCCGGCCGTACCCGTAGAAACGCAGGTGCAGCGCGACCAGGTCGACCACCTTCGAGGTGACGTCCTTCGGGTACCGCATGGCCTTCATCCGGGCCTTGGTCAGCCGGGCCCCGACCACCTCGTGGTGGTGGAAGCTGACCCGCCCGTCCGGGCCGACCGCCTTGGTGGCGGGCTTGCCGACGTCGTGCATCAGCGCGGCCATCCGCAGCACGAAGTCGCAGCCGTCCTCCTCCATCGACATGGCGTTCTCGACGACGGTGAGGGTGTGCTCGTAGACGTCCTTGTGCTGGGCGTGCTCGTCGATCGTCAGCTTGAGGCCGGTCAGCTCGGGGAGGAACCGCTCGGCCAGCCCGGTGTCGACCAGCAGCCGCAGTCCGGTGATCGGGTCCGCGCCGCAGAGCAGCTTGGTGAACTCGTCGCGGATCCGCTCGGCGGTGATCCGTTCGAGGTCGGCGGCCATCCGGGTCATCGCCTCGCGGACGTCCGGGTGGACGGCGAAGCGGAGCTGGGCGGCGAACCGGGCCGCCCGCAGCATCCGCAGCGGGTCGTCGCGGAACGACTCCTGAGGCGTGCCGGGGGTACGGATGACCTTGGCGGCGAGGTCCGCCAGGCCGCCGTGCGGGTCGGTGAACCGGTGGTCGGGCAGGCTCACCGCCATCGCGTTGATGGTGAAGTCCCGCCGCTTGAGGTCCTCTTCGAGGCTGGTCCCGTACTCGACGATCGGGTTGCGGCTGACCTGGTCGTACGCCTCGGCGCGGAAGGTGGTGATCTCCAGCCGGAGCCCGTCGCGCTGGCAGCCGATGGTGCCGAACTCCCGACCGGTCTCCCAGATCGACTCGGCCCAGCCCCTGATGATCCGCAGCGTCTCGTCGGGGTGCGCGTCGGTGCAGAAGTCCAGGTCCTCGCCGAGCCGGCCGAGCAGCGCGTCCCGCACCGAACCGCCCACCAGGTGCAGTTCGTGGCCCGCTGCGGCGAACCGGCGGCCGAGTTCGTCGGCGACCGGCGAGACGCGGAGCAGTTCGGCGACGGCGTTGCGCTGCGCGGCGGTGAGCTCGCGGCGGTCGGCGGCGTGGGATTCGGAGACTTCGGACATGGGATCGCCAGCCTATCGGTCCTGCCCGGGAACTCGGCCGCCGGGCGCGGGTACGAGGTACAGGTTGACTAAGGTCTTGACCGTCGGGACGGTGCCCGGCCCCGACGTACCCCCTGGGAGGCTGGAGATGAGCGGCGGGCTCTACCGCAGCGCGAACGCCACGCCGGACGGCGCGGTTCCTCCCACGGACGAGGCGACCTTCATCTCGGCCGAGCCGCTCAACCAGCCGGCGGTGGAGGCCACCGCGCCGCCGCCGGAGCAGGTGGCGGAGGCCAGCGCCGCGGCGAACAGCGCGGTGATGGCGGTCGGCAGCCTGGTCAGCCGGGGCACCGGCTTCATCCGCAACCTGATGATCGGTGCGGCCCTCGGCGGCGGCCTGGTCGGCAACGCGTACACGACGGCGCAGTTCCTGCCGAACCAGGTGTACGAGTTCCTGCTCGGCGGCGTGCTCACCAGCGTGCTGATCCCGGTGCTGGTCCGCCGCCGCAGGGCCGACCCGGACAAGGGTGAGGCGTACTCCCAGCGGCTGCTCACCCTGGCGGTGATCACGCTGGCCGCCGCGGCGCTGATCGCGGTGATCCTCGCGCCGGTGCTGACCGCGCTGTACGCCAGCGGCAAGGACGGCGCCTACACCGGGCTGGTCAACGACCTGTCCTACCTGATGCTGCCGATGCTCTTCTTCACCGGCGTGAGCGCGCTGATCGCCGCGGTGCTGAACACCCGGGGGCACTTCGCCGCCCCGATGTGGGCGCCGATCCTGAACAACCTGGTGGTCATCGGCACCTGCGGGCTCTACATCGCGGCCTTCGGCGCGAAGATTCTCCAGCCGGCCCAGATGGGCTGGGGCCGGATCCTGCTGATCGGCGGCGGCACCCTGCTCGGCGTGGCGATCCAGGCCGCGGGCCTGCTGCCAGCGCTCCGCAAGGTCGGCTTCCGGTGGAAGTGGCGGTTCGACTTCCGCGAGCTGGGCCTGCGCGAGCTGGCCAGGCTCGGCGCCTGGATGTTCTGCTACGTGGCGATCAACCAGCTCGGCCTCTTCGTCGTGGTCAACCTGCTGACCCGGGCGGCCGGCGACGACACCGCCGGCATCATGATCTACAACAACGTCTTCCTGCTGCTGATGATGGCGCACGGCATCATCGCCGTCTCGATCATCACCGCGCTGATGCCGCGGATGAGCGCGGCGGCCGCCGACGGCCGGTTCCGGGACGTCACCGCCGACCTGTCCCGGGGCACCCGGATGGTCACCGCGGTGCTCGCCCCGGTCGCCGTCTGCTATGCGGTGCTGGCCGCCCCGATCTCCGTCGTGGTCTTCCGGTACGGCGCCTTCACCGGCGCGAACGCGGTCGCCACGTCGACCGTGCTGCTGGTCGCGGCCGTTGGGCTGGTGCCGTTCGCGATCAGCCAGCTCTTCACCTTCGCCTTCTACGCGCTGCCGGACACCCGCACCCCGGCGCTGATCAACATCCCGGTAGTGGCGCTGCGCGTCCTGCTGCAGATCGGGCTCTTCCTCGCCTTCTCGGCCACCTTCGCGGCGGCCGGCATGATGCTCGGCAACGCGATCTCGTACCTGGCGGCGGCGGTGATCTCCGCGATGCTGCTCCGCCCGCGGGTGGGTCGGATCGGGTTGGGCGGGATCATGCGGACCATGGGCCGGGTCGTCCTGGCCGCGCTCGGCGCCGCCGCGGTCGGCCTGATCGTGGTCGCGCTGCTCCCCGGCGACCCGGCCGACCTGAGCTGGTTCGCGGCGGTCGTCCAGCTGGTGATCGGCGGCGCGGTGATCGGCGGGACCTACCTGGGGCTGGCCATGATGCTCCGGATCGGCGAGATCACCGAGGTGGTCGGGATGGTCCGGCGCCGGCTCGGCCGCTGACCCGCCCGGCGCACCGCCGGCCCGTCGACCACACACCGTGCACGAGGATCACCAGCCTGGGGATGCGGCTGTGGATAACTTGGCGTTTCCCCGCTCAGCCACCCTCTCGGCCTGTGGACAACCAACCGTACGGATGAGGGTGAGGGGCCGATCGGAGGGAATTCGGCCGGGCGTCGGGGAGACCGCCACACCCGGTGCGCCCCTCCGTCGACTACTTGCGGTCAACCTCTAGATTGGCTGGTGCATGTACCAGCAACGTGGCTGACAACGGTCGTGACCGGACCGGGCAGCCCGGCGCTGGTGCCTGACCAACTGCGGCGGGAAGATGACATGTCGGGGAACCGGGCATCCCAGGTAAGGTCGCACTCGACGGGTACGGCAGGAGCCGACGCAGGCGTCGGCTCCGGTCTGCCGGTTCCTTCGAAGGCAGAGCGGGAAGCCACATGCCCAGCAGCACGGGTCCATCGATCGACACGATCACCGAGGGAGGACGGGTGACCCAGGTCGGCGAGGGTCAGGAGGCGGAGGAGACTGCTCCGCCGGTCATGACCTTCGGTGCTCCCACGGCCGGTGAGATCCTTGCCGAGCGGTACGAGCTGGTCGAGCACATCAACAACGACAGCGCGGGCCGGCTGGTCTGGCGCGGGGTCGATGTCGTGCTGCGCCGTCCCGTCGCGGTGGTCCTCCGCTACCCGGGTGGCGACTCCGCCACCGAGATGCTCCAGGCCGCCGTCGCGGCCAGCCGGGTCATCCACCCCAACCTGGTCGGCGTCTACGACGCGATCGACGAGGCGGACCGGGCGTACGTGGTCCGCGAGTGGGTGGACGGCCAGTCCCTGCGCGAGCTGGTCACCGCCGACGGGCCGCTGGACCCGGCCCGGGCGACCGCCATCGGCAACGCCGTCGCCAGCGCCCTCGCCGCGGTGCACGCGACCGACATGGTGCACGGCAACGTCCACCCCGGCACGGTGATGATCAGCGATGACGGCCGGGTGGTGCTGGCCGACGCGCGGACCGACGGCGCGGACAGCCAGGAGAACGACCTCCGGGCGGTCGGCGGGGTGCTCTACTTCGCCCTCACCGGGCACTGGCCGCACGAGGAGGCGCCGCTGCACGGCGCCACCGCCGGGCACGGCCGGGCCGCCATTCCGGACGCCGTACGCGACGCCGGCGGCGCGATCGCCGCCCCCCGTCAGGTCCGGGCCGGGGTGCCGGCCTACCTCGACGACCTGACCATGGACCTGCTCGACCCGGAGATCGCCCCGCCCTCCTCGGACGTGCTCGCGGCCGAGCTGGGCCGGCTGGACATCCCCGCCGACGAGCACTTCCTGAACCAGGCCGGCCCGCTGCGCTTCACGGCCGACGCCGAGGAGGAGCCGTCGCCACTGGCCGCCGCCGGTGGCCGCAAGGTGGCCCTGGGCATCGCCGGGCTGCTCGCGGTGGCCCTGGTCGGCCTACTCATCGGGATCAGCGCGCTGGGCGGCAACGACAAGGACCCGAAGACCGAGCCGGTGGCCGGCCCGACCGGCAGCGCGCAGGCCGACCAGCCCACCCAGCCCGCCGCCGCGCGGAAGCTGCGCGTGGAGGACGTCCGGATCATCGATCCGGACAGCCGGAGCCGCAACGAGCTGAGCGACGCCGAGAAGGTGATCGACGGCAACGAGGACCAGGGCTGGGAGACCGACACCTACAACGGGCCGAAGTTCGGCGGGCTCAAGAAGGGCATGGGCGTCTGGATCGACCTCGGCGGCGAGCACACGGTCAAGTCGGTGAAGGCCGTCCTCTCCGCCAACGGTGCCACCGCCCAGCTCTACACCGGCACCACCGACCCGGGCTCCAGCTCCTCCGGCGACAAGAAGCTGTACACCGAGTACGTGACGGCGAAGTCGCGGATCGGTGACGGCTTCGCACCGGCCGAGGGCAGCACGCTGATCTTCAGCAACGGCTTCGACCCGGACAAGAAGTACCGCTACCTGCTCTTCTGGCTCACCGAGCTGCCCTCGAACGACCGGGGCTACAAGATCGGTGTCCAGGAGATCACCGTCCAGGGGTCGTGAACCGGCCGCCGCTGTCCGGGCATCACTCCCGCCGGACGTGATGATGGACGACCGCGGCGAGGTACGGGCCGGCGAGCAGACCGACGGCGTGCGCGGCGCACCGGTGGCCGTGCCGACGCGGGCCGGGCCGGGCGCCGGGACGACCGACATCGAGCTGCTCCGCGCCCACGTGGCCGGCGACCGGGACGCCTTCACCGAGCTGTTCCACCGGCACCGGGACCGGCTCTGGGCGGTGGCGCTGCGCACCCTCGGCGACCGGGAGGAGGCCGCCGACGCCCTCCAGGACGCCCTGCTCTCCGCGCACCGCGCGGCGGCCCGCTTCCGGGGTGACTCCGCGGTGACCACCTGGCTGCACCGGATCGTGGTGAACGCCTGCCTGGACCGGCTCCGCCGGCGGCAGGCGCACGCCACGGTCCCGCTGCCGGACGGCGTGCACACCGACGGCGAGCCCGGCCGGCACACCGGCGGGGTCGAGCCGGCCGCCCCGGTCCGGGACCACGACACCGCGCTGGTGGTGCGGCAGGCCCTGGCCGAGCTGCCGGTCGAGCAGCGCGCCGCGCTGATCCTGGTGGACGTGCAGGGTTATCCGGTGGCCGAGGTGGCCCGGATCCTCGGCGTCGCCGAGGGGACCGTCAAGAGCCGCTGCGCGCGGGGCCGGGCCCGGCTGGCGACGCTCCTCGACCACCTGCGAACGGGTGTCGACGACCCGCCGTCGGTGCCGCGCCCGGCCGGCCCTACCGCCGCCGACATGCCGCGCGTCACGGCGGGGAACCCGCGGCCGTCGGAGGGCGTCGAATCGGCGCCGGGATGGTCCCGGGCCGCGAACGAGGAGGAGACGTGACCCCCGGGAAGTTCAGCGAGGTCGACCACGACCTGCTCGCCGACTACGTCGGCGGGGCGCTGGACGGCACCCCGGAGCAGGTCACGGTCGCCCGCCTGATCGAAGAGGACCCGACGTGGGGCGGGGCGTACGCCGCCCTGGCGCCGGCGGTGGAGCTGGTCCGGGCCGACCTGGCCGTCTGGGCCGCCGCTCCCGTACCCGACATGCCGCTGGCCGTCGCGGACCGGCTCGCCGCGGCGCTCGCCGGCGCCGGACCGGCCCCGACGCCGAACAACGACGACGCGGTGCCGGTCGACGGCAGCAGAATTCGGGCGGGCGAACACCCCGTCGCCGGGGCGGGCACCGTGCCGGCGAAGGCGACCGGCCAGCGGCGTACCGGCCGGGCGGTCCGACCGGCCGAAGGTCCGCGCCGCGGCGCCGGTCCGGGGCGCGGGCGGCGGCACTGGGCACGGATCGCCGGTCCGGTCGCCCTCGCGGCGGCCTCGGTCGGCGCGGTCGGGCTGGGCCTCAACCAGCTGGTCACCACCCGGAACGACACGGCGGTGACGGCCGACGGCAGCCGGGGCGACAGCGCCGGGGCGCCCGGCCCGATGGCGGCCGAGCCCTTCCGGACGACCGGCCCACCGCGCCGCAGCGGCACGGACTACACCCCGGAGCGGTTGTCCGGGGTGAACCGGTCGAAGGTGCCCGGGGCGGCGGACAGCAGCGGCCGGGAGACCGCGCCGGCGGCACCGGAGGACGAGCGGCTCTCCGTCGCCGGCGGGCTCGACCGGCTCACCGGCCGGGACGCGCTGGACGCCTGCCTGGGGGAGATCACCGCCGAGCACCGGGGCGGGGCGGTGACCGTGGATCTGGTCGACTACGCGTCGTTCCAGGGGCGGCCGGCGCTGGTCGTCACCTTCGTCGACGCGGGCGGCGCGCGCTGGGCATGGGTGAGCGGACCGGAGTGCGGCGTGCCCGGGTCCGGCGCGGACACCCGATTCCGCACGCGGGTAGGGTGAGATCGCGGTCATCGGCGGCTGCCGTTCCACGTGACGTGACCCACCGGATGACCGGTTCGGGAATCGCCGCTTCGTACGATGACGTTCTGCAAGTCAGGCGCCGACGCCGCTGAGCCGTCGGCACTCGGATCGACATCGTCCCGGCGGCGGAGCAGCCGGGACGGATGACGAACACACACATCGGGAGACGGCAGTGGACGAGGTCCGCAACCTGATCATCATCGGCTCCGGGCCGGCCGGTTACACGGCGGCGGTCTATGCCGCGCGCGCCAACCTCAAGCCGCTCGTCATCGAGGGCGTGCAGTCCGGCGGCGCGCTGATGACGACCACCGAGGTGGAGAACTTCCCCGGCTTCGCGGACGGCATCCTCGGCCCCGAGCTGATGGACAACATGCGCAAGCAGGCCGAGCGGTTCGGCGCCGAGTTCCTGACCGACGACGCCACCCGGGTCGAGCTGACGGACACCGGCGACACCGGCACCGGCGCCACCAGCACCGTCTGGGTGGGCGAGACCGCGTACCGGGCGAAGGCCGTGATCCTCTCCACCGGCTCCGCCTGGCGTCCGCTGGGCGTACCCGGCGAGCAGGAGTACCTCGGCCACGGCGTGTCGTCCTGCGCCACCTGTGACGGCTTCTTCTTCCGCAACCAGCACATCGTCGTGGTCGGCGGTGGTGACTCGGCGATGGAGGAGGCCAGCTTCCTGACCCGGTTCGCGGACTCCGTCACGATCATCCACCGCCGCGACTCGTTCCGGGCCAGCAAGATCATGGCCGGCCGGGCGCTCGGCAACGACAAGATCAAGGTCGAGTGGAACTCCACCGTCGAGGAGATCCTCGGCGAGGACGGCAAGGTCAGCGGGGTCCGGGTCCGCAACGTGCACACCGGCGACATCAAGGTGCTGGACGTGACCGGCGTCTTCGTGGCGATCGGCCACGACCCGCGCAGCGAGCTCTTCCGCGGGCAGGTGGACCTCGACGACGAGGGGTACGTGAAAGTGCAGGCGCCGAGCACCCGGACCAGCATCCCGGGTGTCTTCGCCGCCGGCGACGTGGTCGACCACACCTACCGACAGGCCATCACGGCGGCCGGTACGGGCTGTGCGGCGGCCCTGGACGCCGAGCGCTTCATCGCCACCCTGCAAAGCTGAAACATCTTCAGAAGTAGGTCCCGGAGGAGGGGTTCATAGTGGGAGCAACCAAGAAAACCATGGCCCCTGGCGGGGCCACCCACAGGTGGGTGAAACTCGGGTCGGCGGTGTCGCTCGCCGTCGCCGGTTGCGCTTGGTGCCCTCGCGGTGCCTGAAACCAAGAATGGTGTGGGAGCCCGTCCCTGGTACCCCAGGTTGTTGCCCCCCGTGCACGTGTCTCAGTG
>NZ_JAPFQV010000073.1:0-31712 GCF_033804685.1 Micromonospora sp. RTP1Z1 | reverse complement strand
ACCCCACCCCGGCGATCTTGCAGTTGGGGCCCGCGACCGAAACCACTCGTCCCGCCCCCGCCGCCCGGGATGTTGGGCCTTCGGGTTGACTGTGTTCATGGACGTTCCGACCGTCGACCTCCCGGCCCTGCCGAGGCTGCTGGCCGCGCCCGCACCCGGCTGGGTGGAGACCACCGACGTGATCGTCGTCGGGTCCGGGGTCGCCGGCCTGACCGCCGCGCTGCACCTGCGCGAGGCGGGGCTGCACGTCACCGTGGTCACCAAGGTCAACATCGACGATGGCTCGACCCGCTGGGCGCAGGGCGGCATCGCCGCCGTGCTCGACCCGGCGGACACCCCGGCGGCCCACGCCTCGGACACCGAGATCGCCGGGGTCGGCCTCTGCGACCCGGCCGCGGTCCGGGTCCTGGTGCAGGAGGGCCCGACCCGGCTGCGGGAGCTGATGCGGATCGGCGCCGAATTCGACCGGAACCCGGACGGCTCGCTGATGCTCACCCGGGAGGGCGGCCACCGGGCCGACCGGATCGTGCACGCCGGCGGCGACGCCACCGGAGCGGAGGTGCAGCGGGCGCTGCACGCGGCGGTCCGGCGGGACCCGTGGATCCGGCTGGTCGAGCACGCCCTGGTGCTGGACCTGCTCCGCGCCCCCGGCGACGGCCCGGACGGGCTGGGCCCGGCCTGCGGCATCACCCTGCACGTGCTGGGCGAGGGCAGCGAGGACGGCGTCGGGGCGCTCCTGGCCCGGGCGGTGGTGCTGGCCACCGGCGGCATGGGGCAGATCTTCGCGGCCACCACCAATCCGCCGGTCTCCACCGGCGACGGGGTCGCCCTCGCCCTGCGGGCCGGCGCGGCGGTCACCGACGTGGAGTTCGTCCAGTTCCACCCGACCGCGCTGATCACCCCGGCCGGGGCGGGCGTGCCGGGCGTCACCCGGGCCCAGCAGCCGCTGGTCTCCGAGGCGCTGCGCGGCGAGGGCGCCCACCTGGTCGACGCGGACGGCAAGCGGTTCATGGTCGGCCAGCACGAGCTGGCCGAGCTGGCTCCCCGGGACGTCGTCGCCAAGGGCATCCACCGGGTGCTGCTGGCCACCGGAGCGGACCACGTCTACCTGGACGCCCGGCACCTCGGCGGGAACTTCCTCGCCGGGCGCTTCCCGACCATCGTCGCGTCCTGCCTGGCCATCGGCGTCGACCCGGCCACCGACCTGATCCCGGTCGCCCCGGCCGCCCACTACGCCTCCGGCGGCGTCCGGACCGACCTGCACGGCCGCACCTCCATCCCAGGCCTGTACGCCTGCGGCGAAGTCGCCTGCACCGGCGTGCACGGCGCGAACCGGCTGGCCAGCAACTCGCTGTTGGAGGGGCTGGTCTTCTCCCGCCGGATCGCCGAGGACATCGCCGCCGGCCTGCCCGAGCAGGCCAGGCCGGCGGAGACCGGCGCCTGGGTGGGCGGCGCGGGCTGGGTGGCGCCCGCCGACGGCACGCCGGCCCTGCAGCGCGCGATGACCCGTGGTGCCGGGGTGCTCCGCTCGGCGTCGACCCTCGCCGCGACGGCGGCGACACTCGGCGAGATCGGCGCCAGCCGCGGCACCCCGCGCACCGTTGACTGGGAGGCGACGAACCTGATCACCGTGGCGTCGACGCTGGTCGCCGCCGCGTACGCCCGCCGGGAGACCCGGGGCTGCCACTGGCGGGAGGACTTCCCGACGGCCGACGAGCGGTGGCTGGGCCACCTCGTCACGGCGGTCGGCGCGCAGGGCCGGTTGACGCAGCAGTGGGAGGAGTCAGCGTGAGCGCGAGGAGTGAGCCGATCTTGCGAGCCCCGCAGGCGCGAACTGAGGAGTTGCGGTGAGAGAGTCGACGGAGCAGGCGTTGCGGGCGGCGAGCCTGGACCCGGTGTGGGTGCGGCGGGTGATCGTCGACGCGTTCGCCGAGGACCTGGGGCCGGACTTCCTCGACGTCACCAGCGTCGCCACCATCCCGGACGCACAGAACGACACCGGAGACCTGGTCGCCCGCGCCGACGGCGTGGTGGCCGGGCTGGCCGTGGCCGCCGCGGTGTTCGAGCTGGTCGGCGAGGTGACCGGCTCGGACCGTACGGTCGAGGTGTCGGTGGTGGCCCACGACGGGCAGCGGGTGGCGCGCGGCGATGTGCTGGTGACGGTGACCGGCCCGACCCGGCTGCTGCTCACCGCCGAGCGGACGGCGCTGAACCTGCTCTGCCGGATGTCCGGGGTGGCCACCCACACCCGCGCCTGGGCGGACGCCCTGGCCGGCACGAAGGCGATGGTGCTGGACACCCGGAAGACCACCCCGGGCCTGCGGGCCCTGGAGAAGTACGCGGTCCGCGCCGGCGGCGGCACCAACAAGCGGATGGGCCTGCACGACGTCGCGATGATCAAGGACAACCACAAGGTCGCCGCCGGCGGCATCAGCGCGGCCTACCTCCGGGTCCGGGAGGCCTTCCCGGACCTGCTGGTGCAGGTGGAGGTGGACACCCTCGCGGAGGCGGTGGAGGCCGTCGAGGCGGGGGCCGGCTTCCTGCTGCTGGACAACATGACCCCGGCGCAACTGCGCGATGTGGTCGCCGCGGTGGGGGACCGGGCGGAGCTGGAGGCGACCGGCGGGCTGACCCTGCCGGTGGCCGCCGAGTACGGCGCGACCGGGGTGGACTTCATCTCGGTGGGCGCGCTGACCCACTCCTCGTCGATCCTGGACATCGCCCTGGACCTGCGGGAGGAATGAGCCGGGGAGGGGGCGGCGTCTAGGCTGCGTTGCGTGCTGCTCTGCATCGACATCGGAAACACCAACACCGTGCTGGCGACCTTCGACGGCGACAAGCTGGTGCACTCCTGGCGGATCAAGACCGATGCCCGTTCGACGGCGGACGAGCTGGGCCTGATGTTCCGCGGGCTGCTGGCCGGTGACGCCGTGGAGATCACCGGGGTGGCCGCCTGCTCGACCGTGCCGGCCGCGCTGCGTTCGCTGCGGACCATGCTGGCCCGCTACTACGCCGACCTGCCCAGCGTGATCGTCGAGCCCGGGGTGCGGACCGGGGTGCAGCTCGCCATCGACAACCCGAAGGAGGTCGGCTCGGACCGGGTGGTCAACACCCTGGCCGCGTACACCATCTACGGCGGGCCGTCGATCGTGGTGGACTTCGGCACCACCACCAACTTCGACGTGATCAGCGGCCGGGGCGAGTTCCTCGGCGGCGCGTTCGCGCCGGGCATCGAGATCTCCTTCGACGCGCTCGCCGCCCGCGCCGCCCAGCTGCGCAAGGTGGAGGCGACGAAGCCCCGCTCAGTGATCGGCAAGAACACCGTGGAGTGCCTCCAGTCCGGCCTGTACTTCGGCTTCGCCGGCCAGGTCGACCGGATCGTCGAGCGGATGGTCGAGGAACTGGGCGAGGTGAAGGCCGTCATCGCCACCGGCGGCCTGGCCTCGGTGGTGATCGGCGAGTGCCGGACCATCACCCACCACGAGCCGATGATCACCCTGATCGGCCTGCGGATGGTCTACGAGCGCAACACCTGACCACCGGCCGCCGCCGGGGTCGGGCAGCGCGCGGGCGTCAGCGCCGCCGGGCCCGGAAGACCAGCGTCCGGTACGGCAGCTCGACGGTCTCCCGCCCGGCCAGGTCGGGGTGGGTGGCGAAGAGTTCCCACAGCTCCCGGTCGATCCGCTCCTGCTCGTGCGGCGGCGCGGTCAGCCAGTACGAGCGGGTGCGCAGCATGCCGACCACCTCCGCCGGCGTGAGCGTGGTCCGGTGGGTGAACTCCGCCAGTTCCATCGCGCCGAAGGCCGGCCCGAAGTCGGTGACCTTCTCGATGAGGTTGCCGGAGTGGTCCCGCAGGTCGGCGATCCGCTCCAGCTCGGCCACCCACGCCACGCCGTTGTCCCGGGTGTTCCAGATCGGGGCGAACGTCCCGCCCGGCCGGAGCACCCGGGCGATCTCCGCATGTGCCCGCTCCTGGTCGAACCAGTGGTACGCCTGGCCCACCAGCACCGCGTCCACCGCGTCGTCCGGCAGCGGCACCGACTCGGCGCTGCCGGCCAGCGCGGTCACGCCGGGGGTGGCGGCGGTCAGTTGGGCCCGCATTCCCGGGTCGGGCTCCACCGGCACCACCACGGGGCCGAGGGCGAGCACCCCGCGGGTGAGGATGCCGGTGCCGGCGCCCAGGTCGACCACCCGGGCGGCCGCGTCCAGCCCGTCGAGCGCCCAGCGGAGCGCCTCCTGCGGATAGCGCGGCCGGAACCGGTCGTACTCGGCCGCCGCCGCGCCGAATGACAGTGCCTGAGTGGGGTCGGTCATGGCGGGCAGGTTATCCGGTAACGGCTACCGGGGGGCTTGAGTACGCTCGGGGCCTGACCCCGCCGATATCTCCGTTCCGAGGAAGCGTGCCGTGATCGAGCAGAACGCCGTGCCAGTCGACCCCGCCGACGACCTTCCCGAGCAGATGAAGGTCCGCCGGGAGAAGCGGGACCGGATGCTCGCCGAGGGCGTCGAGCCGTACCCGGTCGGCTTCCCCCGCACCAGCACCCTCGCGGAGATCCGCGAAAAGTACGCCGACCTGCCCACCGACACCGCCAGCGGCGACCAGGCCTCGGTCACCGGCCGGGTGATCTTCGTACGGAACACCGGCAAGCTCTGCTTCGCCACCCTGCGCGACGGCGACGGCACCGAGCTCCAGGCGATGCTCTCGCTGGACCGGGTCGGCGCCGAGCGGCTGGACGACTGGAAGCGCCTGGTCGACCTGGGTGACCACGTCGGCGTGACCGGTGAGGTGATCACCAGCCGGCGGGGCGAGCTGTCGGTGCTGGCCGACGAGTGGGCGGTGACCGCCAAGGCGCTCCGCCCGCTGCCGGTGGCGCACAAGCCGCTGAGCGAGGAGGCCCGGGTCCGCCAGCGCTACGTGGATCTGATCGTCCGCCCGCAGGCGCGGCAGATGGTGCGTACCCGGGCGGCCGCGGTGCGCGGTCTGCGTGATTTCCTGCACGGGCAGGGCTTCATCGAGGTCGAGACGCCGATGCTCCAGTTGCTGCACGGCGGCGCGGCGGCCCGCCCATTCGTGACCCACAGCAATGCGTTGAGCACCGACCTGTATCTGCGAATCGCGCCGGAACTGTTTCTCAAGCGCGCCGTGGTCGGCGGCGTCGACCGGGTCTTCGAGATCAACCGCAACTTCCGTAATGAGGGAGTCGACTCGTCGCACTCCCCGGAGTTCGCGATGCTCGAGACGTACCAGGCGTACGGCGACTACGACACGATGGCGGAGTTGACCCGCAATCTGGTGCAGCAGGCGGCGATCGCGGTCGCCGGCTCGACGGTGGTGACCCACGCCGACGGCCGGGAGTTCGACCTGGGTGGCGAGTGGCGTTCGGTGACCCTCTTCGGGGTCCTTTCCGAGGCGCTCGGCGAGGAGGTCACCGTGCGCACTGAAAGGTCCCGGCTGGTCGAGTACGCCGACAAGGTGGGGCTCGCCGTCGACCCGAAGTGGGGCCCGGGGAAGCTGGCCGAGGAGCTCTTCGAGGAGCTGGTCGTGCCGTCGCTCCAGGCGCCGACCTTCGTCCGGGACTACCCGGAGGAGACCAGCCCGCTGACCCGGGCGCACCGCAGCGAGCCGGGCCTGGCCGAGAAGTGGGACCTCTACGTCCTCGGTTTCGAGCTGGGCACCGCGTACTCGGAGCTGGTGGACCCGGTGGTGCAGCGGGAGCGGCTGGTGGCCCAGGCGCAGCTCGCCGCCCGGGGCGACGACGAGGCGATGCGACTGGACGAGGACTTTCTCCGGGCCATGGAGTACGGAATGCCGCCCGCCGGCGGTATGGGAATGGGAATCGACCGGCTCTTGATGGCGCTGACCGGGCTGGGAATTCGGGAAACCATCCTCTTCCCGTTGGTCCGCCCGGAGTAGCCGTCAACTTTCTCCGGGTCGTTACCGGGGCCTATTGACGCGGCAAGCAGCGCGCGGGTTATTGTGCTCCTTGATTGTCGCAGGAGCACACCCTGCTCGAAAGGAATGTGGGACGTGGCCAAGCAGATCATTCACAAGCTGGTCGATGACCTGGACGGCGGGGACGCTGACGAGACTGTCAAGTTCGCGCTGGACGGCGTGCAGTACGAGATCGACCTGTCGGTAGCCAACGCCGAGAAATTGCGTGAGGTATTTGCGCAGTACGTCGCGCACGGCACCAAGGTCGGCCGCGGCGGCGTGGTCGTCGGCGGGCGGGCCGCGCGCGGGCGGGGCGGCGCCACCGCCGACCGTGAGCAGAACAAGGCCATCCGCGCCTGGGCCAAGAAGTCCGGCAAGGACATCTCCGACCGGGGCCGGATCCCGCAGGAGATCGTGGACGAGTACCACTCGAAGGCGGGCCGCTGAGGCTCGACCCGACAGTGGGCGACACCGACGCCGACGCCGGACCGGAGTGCGTACTCCGGGCCGGCGTCGCCGTTTCCGCCCCCTATCGGCCCGGCTGACCGGTTCGCGCCCCGGTGGCCCCGCTCGCCCGTCGGGCCGGTTGCGGACCCCGCCGCCGGGTGGGAAGAACCCCGGACGGGTGGGCGTTGTCCACAGGCGGTGGAGATTGCATCCACAAGCTGTGGGGAGACGTTCCGGGGTCACCCGGCTTCGAGCGGGCCGGCTTCATCCGTGCCTCGCGGCTCCACCGAATTTCGCTCTGCGCGTACAGGCGGGGGTACCGGAACACCTCCTGAGCGCGGACGGTTGTCAGAAACGACGCGTACACGGCATTCCACGGGGACACACGACCTCAGCGGAGTCGGTCCGCGGCGATAGAGTAAGGAGGCACGGACGCCCGTCCCGGACGTCCGCGCACCGGCCCCGCCAAGATCTAGACCATCAAGGCGCACGGCACGTGAGGAGCACGAGGGCATGTTCGAGCGGTTCACCGACCGAGCGCGACGGGTTGTCGTCCTGGCCCAAGAAGAGGCCCGGATGCTCAACCACAACTACATCGGTACGGAGCACATCCTGCTGGGCCTGATCCACGAGGGTGAGGGCGTCGCGGCTAAGGCCCTGGAGAGCCTCGGCATCTCCCTCGAGGGCGTCCGCCAGCAGGTCGAGGAGATCATCGGCCAGGGCCAGCAGGCGCCGAGCGGGCACATCCCGTTCACGCCGCGGGCCAAGAAGGTGCTGGAGCTGTCGCTGCGCGAGGCGCTGCAGCTCGGCCACAACTACATCGGCACGGAGCACATCCTGCTCGGTCTGATCCGTGAGGGTGAGGGCGTCGCCGCCCAGGTGCTGGTCAAGCTCGGCGCCGACCTCAACCGGGTCCGCCAGCAGGTGATCCAGCTGCTTTCCGGCTACCAGGGCAAGGAGCCGGCCGCGGCGGGCGCCGCGCCGGGTGAGGCCGCGCCGTCGACCAGCCTCGTGCTGGACCAGTTCGGCCGCAACCTGACCCAGGCCGCCCGCGAGGGCAAGCTCGACCCGGTGATCGGGCGCGAGAAGGAAATCGAGCGGGTCATGCAGGTGCTCTCCCGCCGTACCAAGAACAACCCGGTCCTGATCGGTGAGCCCGGCGTCGGCAAGACCGCCGTGGTGGAGGGGCTGTCCCAGAAGATCATCAAGGGCGAGGTGCCCGAGACGCTCAAGGACAAGCAGCTCTACACGCTCGACCTCGGTGCGCTGGTCGCCGGTTCCCGCTACCGCGGTGACTTCGAGGAGCGCCTGAAGAAGGTGCTCAAGGAGATCCGCACCCGCGGCGACATCATCCTGTTCATCGACGAGATCCACACCCTGGTGGGTGCGGGTGCCGCCGAGGGCGCGATCGACGCGGCGAGCATCCTCAAGCCGATGCTGGCCCGTGGCGAGCTGCAGACCATCGGCGCGACCACGCTCGACGAGTACCGCAAGCACCTGGAGAAGGACGCCGCTCTCGAGCGTCGCTTCCAGCCGATCCAGGTGGGTGAGCCCTCGCTGGCCCACACCATCGAGATCCTCAAGGGCCTGCGGGACCGGTACGAGGCCCACCACCGGGTGAGCATCACCGACGCGGCTCTCGTCGCGGCCGCCACCCTGGCCGACCGGTACATCTCCGACCGCTTCCTGCCGGACAAGGCGATCGACCTGATCGACGAGGCCGGCGCCCGGATGCGGATCCGCCGGATGACCGCGCCGCCGGACCTGCGTGACTTCGACGAGCGGATCGCCCAGGTGCGCCGCGACAAGGAGTCCGCGATCGACGCGCAGGACTTCGAGCGGGCCGCCCAGCTCCGTGACAAGGAGAAGCAGCTCCTCGGCCAGAAGGCCCAGCGGGAGAAGGAGTGGAAGGCCGGTGACCTGGACGTCGTCAGCGAGGTGGACGACGAGCAGATCGCCGAGGTGCTCGGCAACTGGACCGGCATCCCGGTCTACAAGCTGACCGAGGAGGAGACCTCGCGCCTGCTGCGCATGGAGGACGAGCTGCACAAGCGCGTCATCGGCCAGGAGGACGCGGTCAAGGCGGTCTCGAAGGCGATCCGGCGTACCCGGGCCGGCCTGAAGGACCCGAAGCGCCCGTCCGGCTCGTTCATCTTCGCCGGCCCGTCCGGCGTGGGTAAGACCGAGCTCTCCAAGGCGCTCGCCGAGTTCCTCTTCGGCAGCGAGGACGCCCTCATCCAGCTGGACATGTCCGAGTTCCACGACCGGTACACGGTCTCCCGGCTGGTGGGTGCCCCTCCCGGCTACGTCGGCTACGACGAGGGCGGGCAGCTGACCGAGAAGGTGCGGCGTCGGCCGTTCTCGGTGGTCCTCTTCGACGAGATCGAGAAGGCCCACCCGGACGTGTTCAACACGCTGCTCCAGATCCTGGAGGACGGTCGGCTCACCGACGGTCAGGGTCGGATCGTGGACTTCAAGAACACGGTCATCATCCTGACCACCAACCTGGGCACCCGGGACGTCGCCAAGGCGGTCTCCCTGGGCTTCCAGGCGTCGGAGGACTCCGAGTCCAACTACGACCGGATGAAGCAGAAGGTCAACGACGAGCTCAAGCAGCACTTCCGGCCTGAGTTCCTGAACCGGATCGACGACACCATCGTCTTCCACCAGCTGCGCCAGAGCGAGATCCTCTCGATCGTGGACATCATGATCCAGCGGATCGAGGGCCAGCTGCGCAACAAGGACATGGGTCTGGAGCTGACCGACAACGCCAAGAAGTACCTGGCGAAGAAGGGCTTCGACCCGGTGCTCGGTGCCCGTCCGCTGCGTCGCACGATCCAGCGCGACATCGAGGACAACCTTTCCGAGCGGATCCTCTTCAACGAGCTGACCCCGGGTCAGATCGTGGTGGTGGACTGCGAGGGCGATCCGGAGGACATCGACAAGTCCAAGCTCGTTTTCCGGGGCGCGGAGAAGCCGGTCGAAGTGCCGGACGCTGTCCCGGCCGACCTGGGTGGCGCCGCCACCGCGGGCGCGGACGAGTAAGCGACATCTGACAGGGCGACGGCCCCGGTAGGCGAAAGCCACCGGGGCCGTCACCTTTCTGGTCCCCACCCGCCCGCCCAAGATCCGCGCAGATTCACGGAAAGAGTGATCATTCCGCTGTGAATAGCCACTCTTTCCGTGAAAGAGGGGCCATCTGAACCAGGGCGCGGTGGTGTCAGGGGGCGAGGGTGGGTGCGGCGAGGGACGGGCCGTCGCCGGCCAGGCGGAAGGACGCCTCGCCGACCGGCTCGACCAGGCCGTCGGTGACCAGCCCGGCGAGCGCCCGGGAACGCTGCACGTCGTCGGTCCAGACCTGGTCGAGGCATTGCCGCGGCACCGCTCCGGTGGCCTCCCGCAGCACCGCCAGGAGCAGTCCACGTACCTGCCGGTCGGTGCCGGCGTACCGCTGGGGGCGGCGGGTCGGGCCCACGGGCGCGGTCCGGCCGGAGGCCCGCCAGGCGCAGACCGACTCGACCGGGCACACCGCGCAGCGGGGCGAGCGGGCGGTGCAGACCACCGCGCCGAGCTCCATGAAGGCCGCGCTGGCCAGCGCTGCGGCGGCCGGCTCGACGGGGAGCAGCTCCTCGGTCGCGACCAGGTCTGCGGGGCGGGTGGCGGGACCGGCGTCCGGTTCCCCGGCGATCGCCCGGCAGACCACCCGGCGGACGTTCGTGTCCACCACGGGGTGCCGCTGGCCGTACGCGAACGCGGCGACCGCCCGGGCCGTGTACGTCCCGACCCCGGGCAGCGCCAGCAGCTGGTCGAGCCGGTCCGGCACCTCGCCGCCGTGCCGCTCCACGATCGCCACCGCGCAGTCGCGCAGCCGTACCGCCCGGCGGGGGTAGCCGAGCCGTCCCCACATCCGGATCGCCTCGGCGGGGCTGTCCTCCGCCAGCGCGGCCGGTACCGGCCAGCGGGCCAGCCACGCCTCCCAGGCGGGGAGCACCCGGACCACCGGCGTCTGCTGGAGCATGACCTCGCTGACCAGGATGGCCCACGCGCTGGTGCCGGGCTTGCGCCACGGCAGGTCGCGGGCGTTTTCCTGGTACCACCGGCTGACCAGGGTGGCGAAAGTGGGCTCAGACATCGCGCTGCCGATGATGTCACGGGCCGGATTCCCGCAGGATGGGCGGGCGGGCCGGGGCGCGGCGGCGGCCCCGGGCGGGCGGGGCAGAATGTCCGGATGAACGAGCTCGCGATCACCGTCATCGGCCGGGACCGGCCGGGCATCGTGGCCGACGTCGCCGAGGCGCTCGCCCGGCTCGGCGCGAACCTCACCGACTCCACGATGACCCGGTTGCGGGGACACTTCGCGATGACCCTGATCTGCGTGGGCCCGGCCGCCGCCGACGTCGAGGCCGCGTTGGCCCCGCTCGCCGCCGACGGCCAGCTGCTGGCCACCGTACGCGCGGTCACCCCCGACGGTGAGCCCGCGCCCACGGGCGAGCCGTACGTGCTGGCGGTGCACGGCGCCGACCGGATGGGCATCGTCGCGGCGATGACCCGGGTGCTGACCGACGCCGGTGGCAACGTCACCGACCTGAGCACGCGGCTGACCGGTTCCCTCTACGTGGTGGTCGCCGAGGTGGAGCTGCCGCCGGGGAGTTCCGACGAGGTGGCCGGCCGGCTCGCGCGTGCCGCCGCCGAGTTGGGCGTCGGGGTCAGCCTCCGCCCGGCGGACACGGACCTGCTGTGACGGCGGAGTACGTCGGCCTCGACGGCTGGACCCCGGAGGCGCTCGCCGTGCCGGGCGGGGTATGCCCGGTGGTCTCCGCCCCCGACCCGCTGCTCAGCCGGCCGGGGCCGGAGGTGGACCCGACCTCGGACGAGGTGGTCCGTCTGGCCGCCGACCTGGTCGCCACCATGCGGGTCTCGCCCGGCTGCGTGGGCCTCGCCGCGCCCCAGGTGGGGGTGAGCGCCCCGGTGTTCGCGGTGGACGTCACCGGCCACCCCAAGGCGGTCACCGTGCACGGCACCTTCGTGTTGTGCAACGCCCGGGTGGTGGAGGCCAGCCGGTGGAAGGCCGGGCGGGAGGGCTGCATGTCGGTGCCGGACCTGACCGGTGACGTGAAGCGGGCCAGCCGGCTGGTGGTCGAGGGCGTCCTGCCCGGTACCGGCCGGCCGGTCCGGCTGGCCACCGACGGCTTCGAGGCGCGGGCGCTTCAGCACGAGATCGACCACTGCGCCGGCCTGCTCTTCCTCGACCGGGTCGCCGGCGCGCACGCCATCTACCAACGCAAGGTCTACCTCTGACGGCCGCTGGACTGTCCTGGCGGTGGGCGTGGCCGGCCGCCGGTCCGGCCCGCTCGCCATTCCGTGATCGACTCCAGGTCCTTGACGGGGCGCGATCACCGGCACCGGGACACCCCCGTCGGCGTGGTGGCGGGGGCTGCCTCGGTGGCGCTGCGCGCGCGTACGGGCCCGGTCGGTGACCGGCCCGCCCGGTCCGGCTGTCGACTGTAGAACGGCGTCAGCCGTGCCGCGTCCGCCCCGGCGCGTCGCACCGCCGCCCCGCGCGGTACGCCGCTACGGTGAACGCATCATGCGTCTGACCGTCGGCCCCATGCCATCCGCCGTTTACTGGCGGCGTCGCGCCGTTGTGCTCGGAGCGGGGCTTCTTCTCCTGATTGTCCTGCTCTATTCCTGCAACAGCTCGCCGCGCAACACCAGCGCGACGCCGGAACCGACGTCCTCGCCGACGCGGTCGGCAGCGGCGGCCGCCTCGGAGCCGTCCGGACCGGTGCTGACCCCGCGGTCGGTCGACCCGTCCGCCGCGCCGGATGATTCCGGTGGCGGCTCGAACGGCGGGCCGGCGGGTGGCCCCACCGCGACGACCGACGCGCCGGCGGGGCCGGCGGCCCCGGTGGTCGACGACGGGACCTGCACGGACGCGGAGATCCTGGTGACCCCGGTGGCCCTGCCGGCGACCGCTCAGCGGGGCACCGTGGTGAACCTCCAGCTGAAGATCAAGAACAAGTCCCAGCGCACCTGCAGCCGGGACGTCGGGGCGGATCTCCAGGAGCTGTTCATCAAGTCCGGCGCGGAGAAGGTCTGGTCCTCGGACACCTGCGGCACCGGCAAGGGCTCCGACGTGCAGTCGTTCACGCCCGGCTTCGAGCGCCTCTACGAGCTGGGCTGGAACGGCCGGGAGGCCAACCGCTGCGCCAACGGCCTCGCCAATGGCGCCTACGCGTCGATCGGCACGTACCAGGTCTTCGCCCGGGTGGGCACGAAGCTCAGCGACCCCGTGAAGCTGACCGTCACCGGCTGACCGCCGACCGGCCCGGCCGGCTCAGACGTACCGCTCCAGGATGGACGCCTCGGCGAGCCGGGACAGTCCCTCCCGGACGCCCCGGGCGCGGGCGTCGCCCACCCCCTCGACCGCCTGTAGGTCCTCCACGGTCGCCCCGAGCAGCCGCTGGAGGCTGCCGAAGTGCACCACCAGCCGGTCGACCACCGCGACGGGGAGCCGGGGCACCTTGGCCAGCAGCCGGAAGCCGCGCGGGCTGACCGCCGCGTCGAGCGCGTCGGAGGCGGCCGGGTAGCCGATCGCCTTGGCGACCGCGACCAGGTCGATCAGCTCGGTGGCGCCGAGCAGGTCCAGCTCGACCAGCGCCTCGTCGAGGGTCCGGGACTTGCGGCCGATTGGGAGGTAGTCCCGGATGACCAGGGTGCGGTCGGCGTCCACGCCGGCCATCAGCTCGTCGAGCTGGAGGGCGAGCAGCCGCCCGTCGGTGCCCAGCTCGACGACGTAACCGGCGATCTCGTCGGCGATCCGGCGGACCATCTCCAGCCGCTGCACCACGGCCACCGCGTCCCGGACGGTGACCAGGTCCTCGATCTCCAGGGCGGAGAGGGTGCCGGAGACCTCGTCCAGGCGGAGCTTGTAGCGCTCGAGGGTGGCCAGCGCCTGGTTGGCGCGGGAGAGGATCGCCGCCGAGTCGTCCAGCACGTGCCGCTGGCCGTTGACGTAGAGACTGATGATCCGCATCGACTGGCTGACCGAGATGACCGGGTAACCGGTCTGCCGGGCCACCCGCTCGGCGGTGCGGTGCCGGGTGCCGGACTCCTCGGTCGGGATGGACGGGTCGGGCATCAGGTGCACGCCGGCCTGGACGATCCGGGTGCCGTCACTGGACAGCACCACCGCGCCGTCCATCTTGCACAGCTCGCGGACCCGGGTGGCGGAGAACTCCACGTCCAGCGGGAAGCCGCCGGTGCAGATCTGGTCGACCACCTTGTCGTAGCCGAGGACGATGAGCGCGCCGGTACGGCCGCGCAGGATCCGCTCGAGCCCGTCGCGCAGCGCGGTGCCCGGCGCCATGAGGGCGAGATTTGCCCGCAGCGGGTCGCCGCCGGCCCCGCCGACGCTCCCGGTCACGCTGACGCTGACCGTACGGGCGGGTGAGCCCACCGCGCCGGCGCGGGCGTGCGGCGTCGCCGCGGCGGGCTTGGTGGCATCGCGGTCGATCGGCACGGGCACAGTCTACGGACTGCGGTGCGGTGGGTGCTCTCGTGGTTACTGTGATGTGTCACGATGTCCGGCTTCCGCCGCCGCCGGCGGGCCCGGCGAGCTGTCCGATATCGCCCGGCCGGTCCCCTCGCACGCTCACCCTGGGTCATTCCGCCGATGCGCGGGCGGCAGACTGGAGCGCCGCGCGCACGTCGGTGACCTCGATCACCCGCATGTTCTCCGGGGCCACGCCGCTGCTGCCGGGGCCGCAGCCGGGCGGCACCAGGGCCAGCCGGAAGCCGAGCCGGGCCGCCTCGGCGAGCCGGCGGGGCACCGCGCCGACCCGGCGCACCTCGCCGGTGAGGCCGACCTCCCCGATCGCCACCAGGTGCGGGGCGATGGCGAGGTTGAGACCGCCGGACGCCACCGCGAGGGCGACGGCCAGGTCCGCCGCCGGCTCCACCACCCGGATGCCGCCGACCGTCGCGGCGAAGACCTCCCGGTCGTGCAGGGTCAGCCGCTCGGTACGCCGCTGGAGCACCGCCAGCACCATGGCCAGTCGGGCCCCGTCGAGCCCGGAGACGGTACGCCGGGGGGAGCCGGCCACGGCCGCGCCGATCAGCGCCTGCACCTCGGTCACCAGGGCTCGCCGCCCCTCCATCGCCACCGTGACGCAGGTGCCCGGCACCGGCTCCGAGTAGCGGGTGAGGAAGAGGCCGGACGGGTCGGCCAGGCTGCTGATGCCGCCCTCGTGCATCTCGAAG
This sequence comes from Micromonospora sp. RTP1Z1, assembly GCF_033804685.1. NCBI lineage: Bacteria > Bacillati > Actinomycetota > Actinomycetes > Micromonosporales > Micromonosporaceae > Micromonospora > Micromonospora sp. RTP1Z1. The sequence goes on along the minus strand of NZ_JAPFQV010000073.1, from coordinate 17,071 downwards.
CAGCCCACCTCGTCGGCGGCGCCGAACCGGTTCTTGACGCCCCGGACCATCCGCAGCGAGGAGTGCTTGTCGCCCTCGAAGTGCAACACCACGTCGACCAGGTGCTCCAGCACCCGGGGACCGGCCACCTGGCCGTCCTTGGTGACGTGGCCGACCAGCACGACGGCGACGCCGCGCTCCTTGGCGACCGAGACCAGGGCGGCGGTGACGGCGCGGACCTGGGTCACTCCGCCCGGGACGCCCTCGGTGCCGGTGGTGGAGATGGTCTGCACCGAGTCGAGCACCAGCAGCCCGGGCTTGACCGCGTCGAGGTGGCCGAGCACCGCCGACAGGTCGCTCTCGGCGGCCAGGTAGAGCTGGTCGTGCAGGGTGCCCATCCGCTCGGCGCGCAGCCGCACCTGGCTGACCGACTCCTCGCCGCTGACCACCAGCGATGGGCTGCCCGCGTTGGCCGCCCACTGCTGGGCGACGTCGAGCAGCAGCGTCGACTTGCCCACCCCGGGCTCGCCGGCGAGCAGCACCACCGCGCCGGGGACGAGGCCGCCGCCGAGCACCCGGTCCAGCTCGCTGACCCCGGTCGGCCGGGCCCGGGCCGGGGCGGCGCTGATGGTGGCGATCGGCCGGGCCGGCTCGGCCGGCATCCGGGAGCTGACCACCCGGCCGGAGACCAGCGGCCCGGTCACGGTGCACTCGACCACCGAGCCCCACTCGCCGCACTCCGGGCAGCGCCCGACCCACTTGGGCGGCTGGTGGCCGCAGGCGTCGCACTCGTAGGCCGGTCGCGGCTCGCGGGCCGAGGCCCGGCTCCGGCCGGCGGGGGACGCGCCGCGGGGGGAGGTCGAACGGGGCGTGGTCACCCCAGGACGCTAACCGGGCGGTACGACGAAACCCCAACCGGAAGCGAAAACACCGCCGGCGTGGTGGTCACCACGCCGACGGTGCCGTCGACAGTTCGTCCGCGGGTCAGCCGTGGCCGGCCTCGGTGCCAGCCTCCGCGCCACCCTCGCGGTTGATGATCGGGGAGGCGGGCGGGGCCGGGGTCAGCGGGACGCCGATCGGGGCCGCCGTCTTGATCTTCTTGCCGTTGCCGAAGTCGAAGACCAGGTTGACCTGCTGGCCGGCGAGCAGCCTGTTCTTCAGCCCGACGACCTGGAGGCGCTGGCCGCCGACGCCGGTGAGCTGGGCGTAGCCGAGGGCCGGGATCTCGATCCGGGCCGGCTGGCCGGCCGGGGCCGGCTCGCTCGCCGAGGCGGACGGGCTGGCCGAGGGGGACCCGCTGGTCCCGATCGACCGGCTCGGCGACGCGCTGGGGTCGCTCGCGGTCGGCGACGCGGAGGCGGGCTCGGTCGGCGACGCGCTCGGGCGCGCCTGGGCGCCGCCCGAGCCGCTGAGCATGACCTCGCGGGCGCTGTCCGTGCTGACGGTCACGGTGACCGGGGCCTTGCTGTCGTTGTAGATCACGACGTTCAGCGGTGCGTTGCCGCCCGCCTGGTAGCCCTCGGCGCCCGGGTACTGCACGTAGAGGCCGCGCACCTGGTACAGGTTGTCGGAAGTCTGGACGTTCACGCCCTGGACCGACGGGTTCTTCTTGGCGGTCTCGGCCACCTGACCGGTGCCGCACCCGGACAGCAGCAGGCTCGCCGCCGCCGCCGTACCGGCCAACAGCAGGGCCGCCCGTCCGGAACCCCTGATCGAGCGCGTCACGTCGGTCCTCCTCGTCACGATCCCACCCGGCCGTACGCCGGGCACGGTGGCCATACCCGCGCAGACCGCGCTCCAGGGTAGTTGGGGCTGATCGAGGGCCGCACGCCGACCCGGTAAAGCCACCTTCCCGGGGAGCGGTCAGACCACCCGGCCGCTCGCCACCAGCAGAACCACGTCGATCAGCGCCACCACCATCACCGCCCGGAAGGCGGCCACCGGCCGGCCACCGGCCCGGGTCGCGGCGCGTTCGCCGTACCCAGCGACGGCCGGCATCAGGACGGCGGCGGCGACCGCCGACAGCCCGGCCCACGACGGCGGCCCGGGCGGCCCGAAGACCAGCGTGACGGTCGCCGCGAGGAGCAGCCCGGCGGCGGCCGCCCGGCTGCCCGCCGGACCGAGCCGGTGGGGCAGCCCGCGCACCCCGGTCCGGGCGTCGTCGGCCAGGTCGGGCAGCACGTTGGAGAAGTGCGCCCCGGCGCCGAGGCAGGCCGCGGCGGCGACCAGCCAGACCGGCGGTGCCGGCCCGCCGGGCAGCGCCAGCACCACGAAGGCCGGCAGCGACCCGAAGGAGACCGCGTACGGCAGCACCGAGACCGGGGTCGACTTCAGCGGCCAGTCATAGAGCAGGGCGGAGAGCAGGCCGACGGTGGCCCAGGCCGCCGCCACCGGGTTCGTGGTCAGCGCCAGCACCGGGGTGGCCAGCGCGGCCAGCACCGCGGCGAGACCCGCGGTGCGCCGCCGGAGCGCGCCGGCGGCGACCGGCTTGTCGGTACGCCCCACAGCGGCGTCCCGGTCGGCGTCGAGCGCGTCGTTGGTCCAGCCGACGGCGAGCTGGCTGGCCAGCACGGTGAGCACCACGGCGACGATGCCGGCCGGCCGGTGCCCGACCCCCCACGCCAGCAGCCCGGCCACCGTGGTGACCGCGGCGGCCGGCTCCGGGTGGCTCGCCCTGAGGAGCCCTAGCACCGTTGACGACATGAGGGAAGTCTGGTCGTTACCGGGCAGTCGTGCCACGCTCGGTCCATGCGCGACGCAGCCCCGGTGTCCACCCCGCCCCGGCTGCTGCCGCCCAACGACCCCCGCCAGTACGACGACCTGGCCGGCGAGTGGTGGTGTCCGGACGGCGCGTTCGCGATGCTGCACTGGCTGGCCCGGGCCCGGGCCGCCCTGGTGCCGCCGGCGTCCCGGCCGGGCGCCCTCCTGGTCGACCTGGGCTGTGGCGCCGGACTGCTCGCGCCGCACCTGGTGGGCAAGGGCTACTGGCACGTCGGACTGGACCTCACCCGGTCCGCCCTGGTGCAGGCCGCCGCGCACGGGGTGACGGTGGTCAACGCCGACGCCACCGCCGTTCCGCTGGCCGACGGCTGCGCCGACGTGGTGTCCGCCGGTGAGCTGCTGGAGCACGTGCCGGACTGGCGGCGCGCGGTCGCCGAGGCGTGCCGCCTGCTGCGTCCGGGTGGCCTGCTGGTGCTGGATACCCTCAACGACACGACGCTGGCCCGGCTGGTCGCGGTGGAGATCGGTGAGCGGCTGCCCACCGTGCCGCGCGGCATCCACGATCCACGGTTGTTCGTGGACGCCCGTGAGCTGGTCACCGAGTGCGCCCGGCACGGCGTCGAGCTGCGGCTGCGTGGCATCCGCCCGGAGTTGCCGGGGACGGTGGGCTGGCTGCTCCGGCGGATGCGCGGCGGGTCCGCCCGTCGTCCGGTGGGGACGGACGCGGGCCGCGAGCCCCGGATGGTGCCGAGCCGGTCCACCGCGGTGCTGTACCAGGGTCGTGGGCTCCGGGGCGGGTAGCCGGGGCCGGCGGGGGTAAAGGGGACGCCGAGAAGGGGGCTACATGACTGTGTACGCGCTGGAGGCGGCCCGCCGGTTGGCGCCGCGACTGGCCGCCCGCGCGGCGGAGCACGACCGGGCGGGCTCCTTCCCGGTCGACGACTTCACCGACCTGCGGGAGGCCGGGCTCTTCGGGTTGATGGTGCCCCGGGAGCTGGGCGGGGTGGGGGCCACCTTCGCCGAGTACGCCGCCGTGGCCACCGAACTGGCCCGGGGCAACGGTGCGACGGCCCTGGTGTTCAACATGCACGCCTCGGTCACCGGCGCGCTCGGCGCGGTCACCGAGGAACTGGCCGAGGCGCTGGGCGTATCGGCGGAGGCGCTGGCCGCCCGGGACCGCCTGCTCCGGGCGGCGGCCGAGGGCTCCTGGTACGCGGTGGCGATGAGCGAACGCGGCGCGGGCGCCCGGCTGTCCCAGCTCAGCACGGTCTACGAGCCGGTGGATGGGGGCTGGCACATCAAGGGCAGCAAGACGTTCTGCTCCGGCGCCGGGCACCCCGACGGCTACCTGGTGGCGGCCCGCAGCGCCACCGACCAGTCCGTGGTCTCCCAGTTCCTCGTCCCGGCCGGTGAGGGGCTGACCGTCGAGCCCACCTGGGATTCCCTCGGCATGCGCGCCACCTCCTCGCACGACCTGCACCTGGACGTCACCGTCCCGGCCGACCGGCTGCTCGGTGGAGTCGAGGGGCTGGCCCTGGTCGTCGCCCAGCTGATGCCGCACTGGCTGGTGGCCAGCTACGCCGCGGTCTATGTGGGGGTGGCCCGGGCGGCGGTCGACGCGGCCGCCGAGCACCTGAACGCCCGTAACCTCGCCGGGCTGCCGGCGGTACGGGCCCGGCTCGGCCGGGCGGACGCGGCGGTGGCGGCGGCCGGACTGGTGGTGGCCGAGGCGGCTCGCCGGGTCGACGAGGCGCCCGGTGACCCGGAGACGAACCGCTGGGTGTGGCGGGCGAAGCTGCTCGCCGGCACCACCGCCGCCGAGGTCGCGGCGTCAATGTTGGAGGCGGCGGGCACCGCGGCGACCCGACGGGGGCATCCCCTGGAGCGGCTCTACCGGGACGCCCGGTGCGGCTCGCTGCACCCGGCGACGTCGGACGTCTGTGCGGACTGGCTCGGGGTCGCGGCGCTGGGCGGCGACCCGGACCGCGACGGCTCGACCCCTCGTTGGTGAAGCGTGAGCAGTGGGGGGATCGCGAACGAGGGGTGGGGGACATGGCCGTGCCGGTGATCGCGGGTCTGGGTGCGGCGCAGCCGCCGGGCGTCGCGCAGGACGAGCTCTGGGAGGGCTTCTTCGCGAAGCATTTCTCCGGCACCACCCGGGCGCTGGCCGAGCGGATCTTCGCCAACTCCGGGGTGTCCCGCCGGCAGGCGGCGGTCAACCCGCTGCTGGAGGATGTCTCGGACTGGCCGACCGAGCGCCGGATGCGGCGCTACCAGGTGGAGGCCCTGCCGCTGGGCAAGGAGGCGGTGGGCCGGGCGCTGACCTCGGCCGGCCTGGACGCGGGGGACGTGGGGCTCTTCGTGGTCTGCTCCTGCACCGGGTACGCCACCCCGGGGCTGGACATCCTGCTCGCCCGGGACCTGGGCATGGCCCCGGACACCCAGCGGATGTTCGTCGGGCACATGGGCTGCTACGCGGCCCTGCCGGGGCTCGGCGCGGCCAGCGATTTCGTCGCCGCCCGGGGGCGGCCGGCGCTGCTGCTCTGCGCCGAGCTGACCAGCCTGCACATCCAACCCGCCGGCGCGCGGGTGGACACCCAGCAGATCGTCTCGCACGCCCTGTTCTCGGACGCGGCGGTCGCCGCCGTGGTCGTCCCCGGCGGCCGGGGGTACGCGTTGCGCGAGGTCGCCTCGGTCACCGACACCTCGACGGCCGACCACATGACCTGGGAGGTCACGGACACCGGTTTCCGGATGGGGTTGTCGCCGAAGGTCCCGCAGGTGCTCTCCCGCCACGTCCGGGGCCTGGTCGACGACCTGCTGGCCCGGCACGGTCGGACGATGTCCGAGGTGGACGGCTGGGCGGTGCACCCGGGCGGTCCCCGCATCCTCAACGTGGTGGAACGGGAGCTGGCGCTGCCGCCGGAGGCGCTGGCGGCCTCCCGAGCGGTCCTTCACGAGCACGGCAACTGCTCCTCGCCGACGGTGCTGCTGATCCTGGACCGGCTGCTCCGGGCGCCGATGCCACCGGGCCGGATCGTGATGCTGGCGTTCGGCCCCGGCCTGACCCTGTACGCCGCCCTCCTCGAACGCGGCCACTGACCCCCGCCGCCCTTTCGGGGGCCGGACGGCGGGGCGGCCGGGCGTTACCCTCGCCGCATGGGCGCGAGGGCGGACGACCGGTTGCGCGGTGGGCTGCTGGCCGGGTTGGCCGTGGCGGCCCTGGCCGCCGGCGGGTGGTGGTGGCGGCACGCCGCACCGGCCACCGGCCCGGTCCCGTCGGCGCTCAGCTCCGCACCTGCCACGTCGGCCCCGCCGCCGGCGGCCCGACGGGTCCTCGTCGACGCCGAGGACGGGCACATCATCATCCAGGGATCGAAGGCCAACCTGGACGAGGCGCTGGTGTTCCATCAGGAGTCCGGCGCCCCGGACGCGGGGCTCGTCTCGCAGACGGTCTGGGAGGACCGGTCCCATCTGGAGCGGGGTGATGAGCCGCTGATTCGGCAGGCCACGCCGTCGATGAGTGACCGCTACCTGCTGGTGGTCGGTTGCACCGGCCGGGGGAAGCTGACGGTCGCCTTCTCCGGTTTCGGGGACGACGGCCCGGGACAGGAGGTGACCTGCCCGGGTCCCTCGGTCACCGTCCCGTTGACCTCGTCCGGCGGCCCGTTGCAGGTGCGGTTCACCGTGACCTACGGCGACGTCGACCTCGACGCCCGGCTGTCGGCCCTGTTCTGAGCCGACCGGACGCCGGTCAGCCGGCGAGGCCCGCCAGGTCGGCGCGGTAGTCCTCGACGGTCTCCAGCTCGGGCACCACCCGGATCACGGCGCCCTCCCGGTTCACCAGCAGCGCGGTGGCGGTGCCGGGGTGGGCGGGCAGGTGGAGGTAGGCGCGCAGGCCGCCGGCCGGGTCGGCGAGGGCGCGTACCGGCGCTCCCGCGGACGACGGGGCCGGGGATACGTCCCGACCGCCGGCCACGGTGACCACGGTGACTCCGGTCGGTGCGGTGGTGGCCGCGTCCGCCACCTGCTCGGCGCAGGCGCAGGCGTCGACCAGGAGGATCACCGCCGGCAGCAGGGCGCGCAGCGGTACCGGGGAGTCCTCGGCGTCGACCAGGTCCAGCGCGGGGAGCGGCCCGACCGGCCCCGGGTACGGCACCACTGTCGGGCTCCCGCCGGAGCGGGACGACCCGGGCCAGGTGACCGCCGCCAGTCCGCCGAGGGTGGTCAGCACGGCCACCATGAGGATCAGCACCGGCAGGCCGAGCGGGGGCCGGCCGTCCGGGCGGGGGGTGAGACCGAGCCGGCGGCGCCAGGCGGCCCGCCGCCGTGACCGGCGTAGCTCGTGGCGGAGCTGGCGAGCCTCCTCGGCGAGCGCCGAGGCGTCGTCCGGTACGACCACCCGACCCCACTCGGGGGGCAGGTCGGGGAGCCCGTCCGATGGCCCGTGGCCCTCTGCGTCAGGCATGCCCATCGGACCCCCAGGAACCGTCGCGGTGAGCGGACGTCGTGTCCACCTCCAGCGTCCCGCACCGACCGGCGTACCGCTACACCTGGGCGTACCTCGGATCGGCGGGATACCATGGGAGAGCGCATTGCCCTAGACATCGACGCTCCGATCACCCGTACCGGGTTGTCATCCGTTCGTCACGGAGCGTGTTCAAACCATTGGTTTGACTGCCTGTCAAGCTGAAGAAATACCTCTCACAGGGCCCCTGAGCTGCGCCAACGGTCAGGACAGCGGTGAGACATCGGTGCCTGACCGTGTTACCCTAGACACAGCGAAAGGGGTTTCGAACCTATGGTTTTCAGTGTCGGCGAGACCGTTGTTTACCCCCACCACGGGGCCGCACTCATCGAGGCAATCGAGACTCGGGTCATCAAGGGCGAGCCCAAGCAGTATCTCGTCCTCAGGGTCGCGCAGGGTGACCTGACGGTCCGGGTGCCCGCCGAGAACGCCGAGATCGTGGGTGTGCGCGAGGTGGTCGGCGAAGAGGGCCTGGGCTTGGTCTTCGACGTGCTCCGTGCACCGCACACCGAGGAGCCGACCAACTGGTCGCGGCGCTACAAGGCGAATCTGGAGAAGCTGGCCTCCGGTAACCCGCTGAAGGTCGCCGAGGTCGTCCGCGACCTGTGGCGTCGGGAGCGGGAGCGGGGCCTGTCCGCGGGCGAGAAGCGGATGCTCGCCAAGGCCCGCGACATTCTCGTCGGCGAGGTCGCGCTGGCCGAGAAGAGCACCAAGGACGAGGCGGAGTCGCTGCTCGACAAGGTGCTGGGCGAGGCCTAGTCCGCACCGCATCGTCGTACCCACCCCGTAGCGAAGAAATCCGAGGACCGCGACGTGACCGCGCAGCTCAATCCGCGCGGTGACGTCGCGGTCCTCGTTCCTGCGGCGGGTGCCGGCGTACGCCTCGGCCCGGGCGCGCCCAAGGCGCTCCGGCCGCTCGCCGGCGAGCCGCTCCTGGTGCACGCGGTACGCCGCATCGCCGCCGCTCCCTCGGTGCACACCATCGTGGTGGCCGCCCCGGCGGCCGACGTCGAGTCGGTCCGGTCGATGCTCGCCCCGGTGGCGCCCGTGACCGTGGTGGCCGGCGGCGCGGAGCGGCAGGCCTCGGTGGCCGCCGCGCTGGCCGCGGTCCCGGCCGGGCCGGACATCGTCCTGGTGCACGACGCCGCCCGCGCACTCACCCCGGCGGAGCTGGTCGAATCGGTGGCCGAGGCGGTCCGCTCCGGTCACGACGCGGTGATCCCGGTCCTCCCGGTGGTCGACACGATCAAGGAGGTCGACGCCGGCGAGCGGGTCCTCGGCACGGTCGACCGGTCAGCGCTGCGGGCCGTGCAGACGCCACAGGGCTTCCGCCGGTCCGTGCTGGCCGCCGCGCACGCCGCGGCGGGTGATCCACTGACCGACGACGCCGGCCTGGTCGAGAAGCAGGGCGTCGCGGTGGCCTGCGTGCCCGGCTCGGCGTACGCCCTCAAGATCACCCGACCGTTTGACCTGGCCCTCGCCGAGCACCTGCTGGCCGCGGGGGCCTGACGCGTACCCTCGGTTCGTGATCGTTCCTCGGGTGGCCATCGGCACTGACGTGCACGCCTTCTCCGCCGGCCGGCCCTGCTGGGTCGCCGGACTGCACTGGCCGGGCGAGGACGGCCTGGCCGGTCACTCGGACGCCGACGTGGCCGCGCACGCCGCCTGCAACGCGCTGCTCTCCGCGGCCGGTCTCGGCGACCTGGGCGCCAACTTCGGCATCGACCAGCCCGAGTGGGCCGGCGCGCCCGGGGTGGCGCTGCTCACCGAGAGCGCCCGGCGGGTCCGCGCGGCCGGCTTCCGGATCGGCAACGTCTCGGTCCAGGTGATCGGCAACCGGCCGAAGATCGGTCCGCGTCGCGAGGAGGCGCAGCAGGTGCTCTCCGAGGCGGTCGGCGCCCCGGTCACCGTCTCCGCCGCCACCACCGACGGGCTCGGCTTCACCGGCCGCGGCGAGGGGCTCACCGGCATCGCGGTGGCCCTGGTGTACGAGGCGTCGACGGACTGACGCCGGGGACGCGTTCACCCGGGCCCCCGACCGTCCACGCGGCTCAGTCCACGTCGGTGCAGACGTTGTGGGTGGTGCCGTGGAGCGTCGTGATGGTCTTCTCGAAGGTCGGGGTGAACTCGACCCGGAACTGGCCGTCGACGATCCACAGCCCCTTCGGCAGCGAGCCGCCGTTCGCCCGGAAGCCCATCAGCACCGGTCCGGTCACGTACCAGGTCATCGACCCGTCGGTGCCGTACTCGATCAGCGCGGTGCCGCTCGCGTCCGCCGTGGAGGTGGCCCCGGTCTCCAGGTTCGTCACCCGGTCGATCAGGGCGCCCCGGTAGAGCTCCCGCTGCGGGGAGCCGTCCGGATACGTCGCCAGCGTCAACTTCCGGACCTCGTCCACGATGGGCTCCACCCGTACGGCGAAGTCGCACCGCGCTCCGGCCGGTTGCTCGAACGCCGCCTGCGGCGCCGGTTCCCAGGCGCCCGGGGCGATGTCGCCGCTCGCGGCGGACGCCGAGCCGGGAACCGCCGCGACGAGGGAGGCCACCACCGAGGCCACCGCCACGCTCATTCTGAACCGCATGATCACTCCATCCGTGCTGTCGAATCAGGGCCGGACCAGGATCGCCAGCTCCGCTCACCACCCGCTCACCACGTGACGAGGGAGGCGCCGGCCGAAACCGCCCCAGCGCCGTGCCGGTCGCTCCGGCACCCACCATTCGCGCACCGACCGTGACAACCGTCGGCGAGGGCCAGGCTGTCCTGGTTGGTATGGAGTTCCGACTGCTCGGACCCTTCGAGGCCCGCCACGAGGGCCAGCTCGTCGAGGTCGGAAGCCGACGCCAGGAGCGCTGCCTGCTCGGCGTCCTGTTGCTCGACGCGGGACGCGTGGTCACCACCGACCGCCTCATCGACCTGCTGTGGAACGGCCGCCCGCCCGGCTCGGGGCGTAGTGTCGTGCAGACGTACATCGGGCGGTTGCGGGGGTCGCTGACGCCGTACGGGGTGCGGATCAGCACGCGGGGCGACGGGTACCTCTTCGAGGCGGACGGGCACCGGGTCGACGTCGACGAGTTCGGTGGGCTGGTCCGGCAGGCCAGCGCTGCCGCGGATCCCGCCGAGCGGGTGCGGCTGCTCGACCTGGGGCTGGCGTTGTGGCGGGGCCGGCTGCTCGCCGACGCGGCCGACGACGAGCTGCGGGACCGCCTCCACGGCACGGTCGAGGAACTCCGGCTGGTCGGTGTCGAGCTGCGCGCCGAAGCGCAGCTCGCGCTGGGCCAGCACGCCCGCGCGGTCGCCGAGCTGGTCCCGTTGGCCGCCCGGTACCCGAGCCGGGAGCAGCTCGTCGGCACCCTGATGACCGCCCTGTACCGGGGCGGCCGGCAGGCCGACGCGCTGCGGCTGTACCGGACCACCCGGGAGATGCTCGTGGACGAGCTCGGGATCGAGCCGGGGCCGAGACTGCGTGAGGTGCACCGGCGGATCCTCCGCGGCGACGATCGACTCGACCGGCCCGGGCGGCCGGTGTACGAGGTGCGGGTACGCGACCAGAGCCTGCCGTGGAGCGTCGGAGGTCATCCCGCGCTGGAGTTCTGCAACACCTTCGCCGGTTGGGGGCACGAACCGCAGCTCCCCGGGGCGGAGTGGCTGCGCGGCTACCCCACCCTGGCCGTGTGGGCCGGCCACGTCGGTCTGATCGACGACGTCTCGGTGAGCCGGCTGCTGCACCTGGCCGGTCGGGACCCCGACCAGGCGGACGAGGTGCTCATCGAGGCCCGACGCCTCCGGGCCCAGCTGTACGCCTGCCTGACCACCCCGGACGACCGGCGCGCGTTCGACGTGGTCGCCCGGTACGCGGAGGCCGCCGCGAAGCTGCTGGTGTTCCGGCGCGACAGCGACGGGCGCGGGCGCTGGTGGCCCGACCTCGCCGCCGGACTCCGGTTGCCCCTGCACGCCGCCGCGTGGAGCGCCGCCGAACTGCTGGCCGATCCACGCCGGTTCACCGTCCGGACCTGTCCGGACGAGCGGTGCGGTTGGCTCTTCCTCGACGAAGCCGGGCTGCGACGCTGGTGCAGCCTGGGGACGTGCGGTCGCCCGGCCGTCCGGTCACCGTGCCGCAGCGCCTGACCGACCTTCCGCCGACGGGCTGGACGCGGTCCGGTCGGACCGGCGGTGGCGGCTGCCCCGGGCGGCGGGGATCGGCGATCGAGGGGGAGGGCGGCTAGGCTCGCCGGGATGTCGAGTGACGCTGCCCCCGAACAGTCCGCCGCCGACGGCTACCTGCAGCGTGCGCAGCTCCTCGCCGAGCTGGGCCGCTACGACGAGGCCGCCGGTGAGCTGGGCTTCGCCATCACGATGGACCCGGCGAACGCCGAGGCGTTGACCATGCTGGCCCGGGTGCACCTCGCCGCCGACCGGTCGACCGAGGCGCTCACCGCCGCCGACGCGGCCGTCGCCGCCGCGCCGGGCGCCGTGCCGCCGCTGGTCGCGCGCGGGTTCGCGCTGGCCGACCTGGGCGAGTTCAAGGCCGCCGCGGGGACCGCCGACGAGGTCCTGGCGCTCGGCCCGACCGACGCGTACGCACATCGCAGCGCCGCCGCGATCCTGGCCGGTTCGCGTAACGGGCAGCAGGCGCTCAACGCCGCCTGGCGGGGCGTCGAGCTGGCCCCGGAGGAGCCGCAGGCGCACCTGGTGCTCGGTCTGGTGGCGGCCCGGCTGGAGGTGTTCGACCTTGCCGAACGGGCCTACCGGGAGGCGCTGCGGTTGGACCCGGAGCTGGCCGTGGCCCGGCACGACATGGGCGTCATCCGGCTGGAGCAGCGCCGCTACGCCGAGGCGCTGGAGCACCTGGTCGAGGCGGCCGCGATGGACCCGGCGGGGACGGGCTCCCGGCGTACCATCTCGGACGGTCTGCGCCGGCTGGTGCTCTACGGCGCCGGCTGGTCGCTGGTCGCGACCGTGCTGGTCGCCTTCCTGGGGCCGGCCGGGCCGGGCTTCTCCCGGTTCTTCGCCGCGCTGGCCGCGCTCGGCGGGGCACTGGTGGTGTGGCGTCACTCGGCCCGGGTGCCGGGGCTGGTCCGCACGATCCTGCCCGGCCTGCTCCGCGCCGACCGCACCCTGGCGCTGGCGCTCTACGCGGTGGCCGCCGGGCCGGTGCTGCTCCTGCTCTACGCGCTGGTCGGTACGCCGTGGCCGCTGGTCGTGGCGATCGTCGCCGTCTCGTTGGCCGAGCTCGCGGTGTTTGCCCGTCCCTCGCGCTGATCGGTGGTCACGGTGGGGTGTCGGTAACCCTCCGTGTGCCGACTAAGGGCGCCGCGCCCAGGTCCAGGCGTAGCCGGAGTCCTCGCAGGCGGATGTCGCGTCGCAGAGGTCGAGGGGCCGGAAGGTGTCGACCATGACGGCCAGTTCGTCGAAGAAGTCGACGCCGATCGAGCGTTCGGCGGCGCCCGGCTGCGGGCCGTGGGTGAAGCCGGACGGGTGCAGGGAGATCGAGCCCTGCTCGATGCCGGAGCCGCGCCGGGCCTCGTAGTTGCCGCCGGTGTAGAAGAGCATCTCGTCGGAGTCGACGTTGTGGTGGTTGTACGGCACCGGGATGGCGTCGGGGTGGTAGTCCACCTTGCGGGGCACGAACGAGCAGATCACGAAGTTGGGGCCCTGGAAGGTCTGGTGCACGGGCGGCGGCTGGTGGATCCGGCCGGTGATCGGCTCGAAGTCGTGGATGGAGAAGGCCCACGGGTACAGGTGCCCGTCCCAGCCGACCGCGTCGAACGGGTGGTGGGCGTAGACGTACTTCGTCCAGCCGCGACGGTGCCGGACCAGCACCTCGACGTCCTCCTCCTCGACCAGCAGCGGCGTGTCCGGTCCCCGGACGTCCCGCTCGCAGTACGGGGAGTGCTCCAGGAACTGGCCGCGTACGGAGAGGTAGCGCTTGGGCGGCCCGATGTGGCCGGCCGCCTCGACGGCGAGCAGGCGGGTCGGCTGGTCGCCGGTGGGCACCAGGCGGTGGATGGTCGAGGTGGGGATGATGACGTAGTCGCCGGCCACCGCGTCGAGCACGCCGAACGGCGACTCGACCCGCAGCGACCCGGACTCCAGGTAGAGGCAGTGGTCGCCGGTGGCGTCGCGGAACAGCGGGGACGGCCGGTCGGCCAGCACGTACGCGATCCGGACGTCGTCGTTGGCGAGCAGGTACTGCCGGCCGAGCACCGGGTCGGCGCCGGTCCCGTCGAGCTTGTGGGTACGCAGGTGGCGCGGCTTGAGCGGGAGGTTCGGTACCCGGGTGACGGCGGGCGGGGTGAACTCCTCGGCGGCCACGATCGCGGTCGGCGCGTACCGGTGGTAGAGCAGGGACGAGTCGGAGGAGAAGCCCTCCTGACCGACCAGCTCCTCGGCGTAGAGGCTGCCGTCGGGCTGGCGGAACTGGGTGTGGCGCTTGCGGGGCACCTCGCCGACGCTGCGATAGTAGGGCATCTCGCCTCCCGATATGTCCCGTTCTCCGGGCGGTGGCGTCCGATAATCGGACGCTGTTGTCCGTTCCTTGTAGCGTCCCGTAAATTCTTGTCTCGTGTCAACGCAGGTGCCCCGTCTCTTCGCCGGTCTCGTCGACGACGCCGCCGTCTTCCCGCCCGGCAGCGCCGCGCTGTCGGACGCTGTGGTCGCCCACCGGCGGCACCGCACCGCCTGGTACGCCGGCCTGGTCGGCCCGCTGCTGGTGCCCGCCTCGACGCTGCCCGCGCTGGCCGCCGAACTCGACCCCGGCGAGCGGATCGTGGTCGGCGTCATCGCCGACGTGCCGATCGACCAGCTCGAGCGGGTGCTGGCCGAGGCCGACCGCCGGATCACCGTCTGGCAGATCGAGGCGGCCGTCGCCAAGCGCGGCGAGGACCCGCTACCCGGCCTGGCCGAGCTGACCGAGTTGGCCCGGCGGGCGGCCGGAAGCCGGCCGGACGGCTGGCCGGCCGGGGAGGGCGGCCGGCCGCCCAGCCTCGACGTCTACGCCGAGATCCCGCTGACCTTCGGGCTGACGGGCGCGCTGGACACCGTCGCCCAGGCGCGGGCCGGCGGGCTGCCGGTCGCGGCGAAGTTCCGCACCGGCGGGCTGGCCGCCGAACTCTTCCCGACGCCGGTCGAGCTGGCCGCGGTGATCTGCGCCTGCCGCGACCGGCGGCTGCCGTTCAAGCTGACCGCCGGGCTGCACCACGCGGTGCGGCACCGGGACCCGGAGACCGGCTTCACCCACCACGGCTTCGTCAACGTGCTCGCGGCCGTGCTCGCCGCCACCGGGGGCGCCGAGGTGGACTCCGTGGCCGAACTGCTCGCCGCGACCGACCCGGTCCGGCTGGGCGAGCGGGCCCGGGCCGACCGCGACGCGGAGCGTCCGCTCTGGATCGGGTACGGCTCGTGCAGCATTGAGGAACCACTGACCGATCTGATCCGGCTGGGGCTGGTGAACGGGGGCTACGAGGAATGACTTGGGTGACGGGTGCCGACGGTTCGCCGTACGGGGTACGGAACCTGCCGTACGGGGTGTTCCGGCGCGACGCGCAGGAGCCGCGGATCGGCGTACGGATCGGGGACTTCGTGCTGGACCTGGCCGGCGCGGAGGCGGCCGGCCTGGTGCTGGCCGCCGGGGCGCTCGGCCGGCCCACGCTGAACGACTTCATGGCCCTCGGCCGCCCCCAGTGGACGGCCGTCCGGCAGCGGGTCACCGAGCTGCTCACCGACGAGACCCACCGGCCGGCGGTGGAGCCGCTGCTGGCGCCGCTGCGCGAGGTGGAGCTGCTGCTCCCGATCGAGGTCGCCGACTACGTCGACTTCTACTCGTCCGAGCACCACGCGGCCAACGTCGGGCAGATCTTCCGCCCGGGCCAGCCGCCGCTGCTGCCCAACTGGAAGCACCTCCCGATCGGCTACCACGGCCGGGCCGGCACCGTGGTGGTCTCCGGCACCCCGGTGGTCCGCCCCTACGGGCAGCGGGCCACCGCGCAGGGCCCGACCACCGGCGCCTCCGTACGCCTGGACATCGAGGCCGAGGTCGGCTTCGTGGTCGGGGTGCCGAGCGCCCTCGGCGACCGGGTCCCCGTGGCCGACTTCGCCGACCACGTCTTCGGCGTGGTGCTGGTCAACGACTGGTCCGCCCGCGACATCCAGGCCTGGGAGTACCAGCCACTCGGCCCGTTCCTCGGCAAGTCCTTCGCCACCTCGGTCTCCGCCTGGGTGACGCCGCTGGACGCGCTGGCCGACGCCTTCGTGCCCGCCCCCGACCAGGACCCGCCGGTGCAGCAGTACCTGCACGACACCCCGCACCTCGGGCTGGACCTCACCCTCTCGGTCGAGTGGAACGGCGAGCGGGTCAGCGAGCCGCCCTTCGCCACCATGTACTGGACGGCGGCCCAGCAGCTCGCCCACCTCACCGTCAACGGCGCCTCGCTGCGTACCGGCGACCTCTACGCCTCCGGCACGGTCTCCGGCCCGGACCGCGGCCAGGTCGGCTCGTTCCTGGAGCTGACCTGGGGCGGCGCGGAGCCGGTCAAGTTCGCCGACGGAGGCACCCGGACGTTCCTGGAGGATGGCGACACGGTCACCATCACGGCCACCGCGCCCGGCCCGGACGGCACCACGATCACCCTGGGCGAGGTCACCGGAAGCATCCTCCCCGCCCGCTGAACCGACCCGTCCCCGGTGCCCCGCTCGGGGCACCGGCGGCGGAAATGTCACCGAGGACTCCCCGTTTCCCGCTCACGGGCCGTACCGTGGACGACACGGGAGGTGTCATGTCGACGGTGACGGTTACCGCATTCATCGAAGCGCAGGACGTCGACGTCTGGCGGCTCCTCACCGACCTCTCCGCCCGGGCCGGGTGGCTCTCCGCCGTCGGCGCGGTCGAGGTGCTCAACAGCGGCGGCTTCGCCGCCGGCACCGCCTGGCGGGAGACCCGGGTCCGCCCGGGCGGCGGTGAGCAGTTCGAGGAGTTCCTCGTCGTGGAGGCCCTCGCGCCGCACCGGCTGGTGCTCAGCTCCCCGGGGGCCGGCGTGGACTACCGGATCACCTGGACGCTGCGGACGGTCGAGCGGCGCCGGCGCGGCTGCACCCAGGTCACCGTCGCGCAGGAGGCCGTGCCGACCGCCCCGTACGGTCGGGTGCTGGCCCTGATCCTCGGCGGCCTCGCCGCCCGCGCGGTCGAGGGCGCCCTCCGCCGTGACCTGGCCGACCTGGCCGTCGCCGTCGCCCCCACCTCCTCCGCCGAGGCCGCCTGACCCGACCCGGTTCCACCTGGCAGGGGCGTACGGGGTCCGGCTGGGTAGGGTGCCGTGCGGAGGTGCGGCATGGGGTTCCCCGAGAGACGACGGCGGGTCGTGACGGCGATCGCGGCGGTGCTCGCCGTCGGCGCGGCCGCCGCGGTCGTCTACCGGGTCCTGGCGCCGGCCGAGGTCAGCACGGTCGCCCGAAGGTCCTACCCGCCCGCGGCCACCCCCGGGGTGGGGGTCATCGGCCGGCTGCCGGTGGCCCCGCTGATCGTGGACGGCCGGCTCCGCGTCTACGCCGGCACCCGCCAGGTCTACGCCGACCAGCCGGTCGACGGGAAGCACCGGGTCACCCCGTTCTGGTCGTACCGGCGCTGGCCGGCGAAGCTCGACGGCGTGCTGGCCAGCGGCACCACGGTGATCAGCCGCTGGTCCGACGGCACGGTCGTGGCGCTGGACGCCCGGACCGGGCGGGTCGCCTGGCGGGCCGACGGGCCGGAGCCGGGACCGGTGCCGAAGCCCCGCCGTACCCTCGCGTCGCCGGTCTGGAACCCGGCGGGGCTGCACCTCACCCGTACCGGCGACGGCCGGGCGGTGCTGGTG